>JALXBG010000029.1:5325-26060 GCA_026991605.1 Sulfurovum sp. | reverse complement strand
CATCGGCTCATAGGCATCGACAATACTCAGCAACAACATAGGACGAAAACGTTTACCGCCTGCAGTCAGCATCACACCCAGCGCATCTTCATACACAGGATGAAAGCTTGGTGCTTGTGGTAAGTTGCTACTGAGATATTGCTCGAACCTTTGCATTGTACCCTCTAAAATAAATTGGTAAAATTATAGCTAAATTGGCTAAAATAAGCCTATGAAAAGAGAAACACAACAAACACTTATACTTTGGCTCAAAAGATTACTCGGATTTACCGCCATTTCACTATGGATGTACATCATCTACACCATCTCACAATCCCCTGCCCCATTTAGAGAACAGGCACCCTACTGTATGGTAAGTACCATGATGATTTTTGGATTGTTATCTATGAGTTTTAAAGGGTTGGAGTATTGGGAGAAAAGGGCGTAGCCCTTCACTCATTAATCACGCAAAGCGTGCTCTGTTGTGGCGAACGCCCTTGAAAGCGAAGCGATTCGAGAGCCACAACGCTTTTTTTGCTTCGTTTTTTTCTAAAAAAAATGAAGAGAGTCTCAACGCCTCAATAAGCTATAAGAGGAAGTTTCAACAAAAATAGAAAGAAATTTAAACCTTACACTTCTTAGCAATAAATGCAATCTGCTCATCAAGCGTCATATTCTCCACATCTACAACCACATCAGCCAAAGCCTTATACGCCTTCTTACGTTCTTTATAAAGTGCCTTAGCTTTTTTCTCATCAGAAAACAAAGGACGTTTAGCCAATTTAGATTCTGAATTCTTCGCTGTTTTAAGACGGTTATGTATCCATTCAAAGGAAGCATCCAAAAGCACAACCGTACCTAATTTTTTTAGATTATTTACCTTATAAAATCCACCACCACAAGAGATAAAGGTCTTATCTACACACTTTTCTATCCAGTCTGCAGTCGCTTGTTCCTGCGCACGAAAATAGGCTTCACCTTTTTTCTCAAAAATCTTTTTAACTTCTTTGTTCTCTTTGGATTCTATAAGATCATCGGTGTCTATAATATAAGTACCATACTTTTTTGTAAAAGCACGCGCCGTTGTACCTTTACCTACCCCCATAAAACCTATAATAATTATATTTTTTTTCATTATGCTTTTATTTACACCATATTATAACGGTCAATGATTTTCTTAATTCTCTTACGTAGGTTTTTTAGTGCATCCACAGCATCTTTTCCCTCAGCTATAAGTGAATCAAATTCGTCAAATTGAATTTTCGCTACCCAACCGATTTTGGTATGTCTTTTAATACCCACAAAACGCACTTCACCATAATGCTCTTTTGCCATTTTATATATTCTATCTATTCTCTCATCTAATGTTTTTGCTTCTTTGCTCACACATCGTCCTTTTTGATATTTTGATATAATTATAGCATAGAGCCATTACTAAAGGATTACAACATGAAAAATATATTGATAACGGGTGTAAGTTCAGGACTTGGTTTTGCATTGGCAGAAGCCTATTTGGAACAAGGTGATGCAGTGTATGCTATAGGAAAAACCATTCCTAAAAAACTTGAGAACAACCCTCACTTTTTCTTTTTCCCTTATGACTTGAGTGATACCTTTATGATAAAGTCTACCATCAAGGAATTTGTCGAGCATCGTCCTTTTGAAATAGCTATACTCAATGCAGGTGTTCTAGGAGAGATAGATACACTTTCACAGATAGAGACTTCTCATATCAAAGATGTGATGGATATTAATGTATGGGCAAACAAAGAGCTTATAGATCTACTCACACAAAATACCATCGTCCAACAGGTAGTTGGTATCTCTTCCGGTGCAGCGGTCAACGGCTCCAAAGGTTGGGGAGCCTACTCACTTTCCAAGTCAGCTCTCAACATGCTACTTAAAGTCTATGCCAAAGAATTACCTGAGACGCATTTTACTTCTCTAGCTCCTGGCATCATAAAGACACCTATGGTAAAGTACGTCATTGAAGAAGTAGATGAAACACGCTTCCCTTCTGCAAAGACACTCAAAGAGTCTTACATCCAAAGTCCTAAAGAGGCTGCACAAAATTTATTGAAGATTTTTCCGAAACTGTTAGAGCATGAGAGTGGGAGTTTTTTGGATGTTAGAACTATTAAAAATTAGATATAAAACATGATTCTTAAAAAAATATTTACCTTTTTTCTAATTAGTCTCTGCTCATTAGCTAATACTATTATCATGATATTTGCATTACTTCAGACGATAATTAGTCTTAGCTCTATTCTTCCAAGTTCTAGCCTATGGAATTATCTACTTATTCCACTAGTAGGACTACCTTTCTGGCTTGGATTAACTTTTATTGGAAAATTTATTATTATAAAAATATGTACATTGATAGGAAATTTAGGTGGAATTAAAATAATAAATCCTTTATATCAATAAAACATATATTTTATCAAACCTTCACCTTCATCCACTCCCCCTTATCAAACGTCATCCACAACCACGTAGCTTTCACGAAAGTATCAGATATCATCGCTAGGTACACCAACATAATGTTATCAAAATACCATGAGAGTAAAAACGCTGGGATGATACGCACAAACCAAAGGGAAATGAGGTTTATTTTGAGTGTTCTTTTGGTGTCACCTGCACCACGTAAGGCACCTGAGAGTACGAAGTTAAATGCCAATGGTATCTGCGATACTCCTACGATACGTAGGTAGAGGCTTGCTTCTTTGATGGTTTGGGCATCATCGGTAAAGAGCCATACGATTTTTTCTGGCATAAACACCATGAAAAATGAGAGAAAGAACATGAAGCCTACAGTGTACTTAAGTACCAGCATGACATCTTCTCTGGCTTGTAGAGGTTTTTTAGCCCCTAGTCCCTGCCCCATGAGTGCCATCGCTGCGATGGTAAAGCCGATGCCTGGCATGAAAGCCAAACCTTCTACACGTAAACCTATCTGATACCCTGCCAAAACTGCCGTACCGTAGTGGGCGATGATGACGGTAAAAAGCATAAAACTTCCAAAGGTTAAAGAGCGTTCAAATGAAGCAGGTATGCCTACTTTTAAAGCACGTTTCATAAGAGACTTGGAGTAGTGCCACATCGGTACATAGGGCATTTTTTTACTCAAATAGAGCCAAACATACACCATAAACTCCAAGATATTCACTATCACCGTACCTACAGCAGCACCCATGACACCGAGTTCTGGAAAACCAAGATTTCCAAAGATAAACACGTAGTTCAAAAATACATTGAGTATGATGGAAGCTATCTTCACATACATTGGTGTTTTGGTGTCACCAGTGGCATTGAGTGCGGTGACAAATACCAGCTTGACAAACACAAAAGGCAGCATCCATGTGAGCATCTGCACATAGTCTTCTCCCAAAGCCACTACTTGGGGTGCTGTACCAAACCATACATAGACATGCGAAGCCAGAAAGTACCACAGTACCATCATAGGCAGAGAAAGATAGAAGGCAAACTGTAAGAGTGTAGAGAGTCCCGTTGAAGCACGTTTTTTATGCCCTGAACCTGCAAATCGCGAAAGCAAAGCAGAGGTACCGACATGTAAAAGTGTAAGTATGGCAAAAACAAACATAAGCGACTGTAAACCCAAACCCACAGCAGCTACCGCAAAAGTAGAGATGCGCCCTACCATTATGAGGTCAGTCACGACCTGCAACATATCGAGCAAAGAGTTTATGCCAGCAGGAATGGAAAGTTTGAGTACCTTTTGGTGTTTTTTAGGAAAGTAACGAAGCACTTTAGCCCGTGACCTGCACAATGTACACATAAAGAAGTACAATAGTCAAAGAAGCCGTTGCCATCATCCAAACAGAGGCTATGAGCATTTTACCTGTGTTAAACATCTGTCTGTATTTGTAAAGCAAGACAGGGAAAATAACCATAGCCACCAACACAGGAAAATACATCACAGGACTTGTATCAAACTTTTCTATGGAGTATTGTACGGCTTTAAAAGAGGTATAGACAAAGATATAGACTACCAAAAGTACCATCATTTGCGCAACCATAAAAATAATCTTCATTCCGTTTTTGTTTTTTGTATCGTCGTATTTTTGCATACTTATTTTCCTTCATTTAAAACTAATACTATCGCTTCTATGAGCGCTTCTTTTTCTATAGCACGTATCTTACTGTCATAGGTTTCAAAGTCAAAGCCCTGTTTAGCAACTTTCTTCTGTAAAATAACCTCTCCACCATCAAGTTCTGAACTTACAACATGCACTGAAACCCCACCCTCATCATATTCATCTTGGTAAGATTTTTCTATGGCATTTAAGCCTTTATGTCTAGGCAAGAGTGAGGGGTGAAGGTTGATGGCTTTTACCTGCTCTGTAAATACAGGAGTCAAGATACGCATAAACCCTGCAAGCACCGTTAGGTCTGGGTTATAACGTTTAAGTGTCTCTACCACTGTAGCATCATAGGCTTCACGTGAGTCAAAGTTTTTTGGCTCTACCACACCATAAGGTATGCCATGTGCTTGCGCAATGGCAATGCCTTCTGCCTCTGGGTTATTGGTCAGCGCAAAAACCACTTCACACTCTTTTTGATGCAAAGTCTTAACAATATGGGCAAAGTTTGTACCTTTACCAGAAAATAATACAGCTATTTTATTCATAATGCGAATTGTATCAAAAATTTATATGTTTATACGCGTAGGGTGGATTTATCCACCGTTATTCAAATCTTCATTTTTGGTGGATAAATCCACCCTACGTGTTTTCTAATCGTGCTACCTCATCAATAATATCCGTAGGTAACATCGCATAAGAACTACCTTTATAGTTGTTGGCAACAGTGACAAGTGCTAGAGAAGCTTGTATGGATGCTTCAAGTCCTGTATAGCCCTGTGCCAACAACGCTACGATGAGTCCTGAAAGGACATCACCACTCCCACCTTTAGAAAGTTTCGCACATCCTAAAGGGTTAATGTAGAGCTGTTCTTCTTGCATAATGAGCGTGTTTGCACCTTTAAGTAGAAAAGTGACGTGTGGGTACTTGGCATTAAACATGCGTACCATTTCAAAACGTCTGCTTTGTACCTCTGCTACACTTAGCTCCTCTCCTGTAAGTAGTTTCCATAGTATAGTAAACTCTTTAGGGTGTGGGGTAATGACTATCTCTCTGTCTTTTTGTTCTAGTACAGATAGAAGCTCCTTACTTAAAAAAGCATCGGCATCAAGCACAATGGGTAGATGCGAATGCAAAACATATTTCTCTAAAAATTCGCTCTCAAAGTGTCCTCCTAGTCCCATACCTATGGCTAGTGCTGTGGTATTGTCGGGTACGACAGTGGCATGCATGAGGTAAGGGGGAGGGGTAATGTTTTCATGTACTACCAGTGTTGTAAGCCCTGCACCAAAGCTGGCACTTGCCATCCCTGCGATGATACCTGCCCCCTCTTTTTCACCACAAAAGAGTGCAGCATGTCCAAAGTTTCCTTTATGTGCATTTTGCGTAGTTCGTGAAGGGAGTTTTATATCTTCTTTTCCAAGTACATAGGTCTGCGTTGGCATAGCATACATCTGTGCACTGACACCCAAGTCGATACATCGGATCTCACCTACTTCATCTTTATTTTCATCAAGATAGAGTGCCTCTTTTCTTGCACCCATGGTCAAAGTAACATCTGCTTTAAAAGCAATAGGCATCAAGCCCTCTGCACTCACGCCTGTTGGAATGTCACAGGCTATTTTGTGCCCTTCAAAACTATTGAGTTGCTGAAGTATATGTATTGTTTCATCATTGAGTAATTTATTTAACCCTGCACCTAAAAGTGCATCGACAATCACATCTGCATCTTCTAATGTATCGGCTATCTTCACACCTAACATCTGGGCACGCTCTAACTGTATCCTAGCCATCGGTGACTTCACACCAAAAGGAAGATGCAAACAGACATCATACTCCCCATGAAGCTGCCTAGCCAAAACAGTCCCATCTGCACCATTATTTCCTGTACCGGAGACGATGAGTATGGAGCTGTTTTTTTCAAAGTTTTGACGTATATATGCTGCCATACCAGAAGCTGCATGTTCCATCAGTATATCTTCTGTAAGACCATACTGTTCGTAACATCTTTTATCTAAAGTGTAACACTCTTTATAAACTTTTTGCATCGTAATACTCCTTTTGTGCTGACATCAATTATTTAATTTTATCACAAATTCAAAAACTTTCGATATAATTCTGCACTTTATTGATATTCGGATCTAATAAATCTGAAAATTTCCAATAGGAAGGGGGTGCTTTTTTATGCCAGGAATTAAACTAACTTCACGTGATTCATTTGATGATGCGTACAGAAAGTTCAAAAGACAATGTGACAGAAACCTAATCGTTACTGAAGCAAGAGCTAGACAACACTTCGAAACTCAGACTGAAAAGAACAAAAAAGAGAAGATTGCAACACGCAAGAAAATTCTTAAAAAACTCTTCATGCTTAGAAGATACGAGTCTAGACTCTAATCAAGTCTTTGGCAGAGCTTCGGCTCTGTCAGTATTTGAAAGAACACAAAATAAGCAAAGCTCATCTTTGTTTACGCTAACGCTATGTTTACTTCAGCAGTAGGCTCACGCAATACATTGCTTTAATCTACATTTTATACCAATCCCTCACAAAATATTTCCAAACTCATTACAAATTACCTAACTTTTCGCTAAAATAATAATAATTATTTTCCAAAGGTATACCCTATGACATTTACAACAACATTACAAAAAGATGCAATTAAAATCATGTTACTTGGTTCTGGTGAGCTGGGTAAAGAAGTAGCCATAGAGGCACAACGTCTTGGCATCGAAGTCATCGCTGTGGACAAGTATGAAAATGCTCCTGCGCATTTGCTAGCAAACAAAAGCTATGCCATAGACATGCAAGATGAAGCAGCAGTACTTGAAGTGATAGAAAAAGAGCAACCTAGCTTCATACTCCCTGAAGTAGAAGCCATCTCTATCTCTGCACTTTTTGAGGCAGAGAAACGTGGTTTTCATGTCATCCCTAACGCTGAAGCGGTGAATAAAACCATGAACCGTAAAAACATCCGTGTTTTTGCAGCAGAAGAGTTAGGTGTGAAAACATCTGGCTTTGAGTTTGTCACCACACTTGATGGACTTAAAGAAGCAGGAGAGCGCATAGGGTTCCCTTGTGTCATCAAACCTGTTATGTCTAGTTCAGGTCATGGGCAAAGCATCGCTAAAACAGCCGATGACATTGAAAAGTCATGGGAAATAGCCAAAGAGGCACGTGGTGATGCATCTGAACTCATCGTAGAAGAGTTTGTACCTTTTGACTATGAGATTACACTGCTTACTGTGCGTAACGAAACAGGTACCGTCTTTTGTGATGCCATAGGGCACGTACAAAAAGATGGTGACTTCATCCTTTCTTGGCAACCAATGGACATGAGCGATGCTGCACTTCAAAAAGCAAAAGAGATAGCCAAAGCGGTGACAGATGGGCTTGGCGGTCGTGGTATCTTTGGTGTAGAGTTCTTTGTTAAAGGCGAAGAGGTGTACTTCTCTGAACTTAGCCCTCGTCCACACGATACAGGAATGGTTACACTCATCACACAGAGCCAAAGTCAGTTTGCACTACACGTTAGAGCTGTACTTGGATTGCCATTAGTATATACTACGTATGGAAGCGGTGCCTGTGGTGCATACAAAGCGAAAAAGGAGAGCCATAACCCTGTACTTGAAATACCTGATGATGCCTTTTCTGAAAACTCTTTTGTAAGAGTCTTTGGAAAACCAGAATCTCATGTAGGACGTCGTATGGCAGTCAGCCTAGTGCTTGACAGTGACGTAGAAGCGGCAAAAACAAAAGCCACAGAGATAGTCAGTCAAATAGAAGATAAATAATAAGGAGTAACCATGCGTTTTATAGCACGTGTTTTTTTACCACTTTTATTACTCGGATATATAGGTACAGAAACCTACCTCAAACTCCAACACACCTCTTTGTGTGGAGAAGTAGGCTGTAAACTAGCTGGAGAACTTTTAAATTTTGATGCCATTTATCTCAACTATGTAGGATTAGGTGGGGTATTTATGCTCATGATACTTGGCTTTTTATCGCTTAAAAACAAGTTTTATGAGGCACTCTTTTTTGTAGGACTCTATGGGGCTATCGCTTTTGAAGCGACTATCATCAGCTACCAATTTGTAGCAAATCCTGAACCTTGTCTTTTTTGTCTAGGAGTTATCTCTTCTTTACTACTCATAGCACTCTTTTCTCAACCTAAACATTTTGGTATCACACTTGCTACGGTTGTCGCTATATTTGTCGGGATGCATACACTTGGCGTAAGTAAAAACAAAAACTTTATGCTTGAAAATGGCACGTACCTAATACAGTCAGAAACGTGTCCACATTGTAAAAAAGTAAAAGCCTATATGGCAGAACATAACATCGCATACACACCCATCTCTACCAAAGAAGCAAGTGCAAGAAACTTCTTGAAATTTGCAGGGGTTACAAGTATTCCTGTGCTTATCTTAAAAGAGAAACTTGAGAGAAAGCTCATCGTGGGTGACAAAAAAATCATCGCACATTTTGAAACGCAAAACAAACCTGAAGTGAGTGAAGAAGTGGCTCATGAAGCACCTGCACAAAGTAGTAGTCTTGACCTTACAGGTACAGGACTCTCTTCAGACTTTTTAAGTGCTGGAGGAGATGATGAAGGTTGTGCCATTACCATCGCTGAAACACCTTCATGTGAAGAAGAGAACAGCAGCAAATAACAGTAAGGAAACAAGATGACTATTGTACTACTAGATGCAAAAACCTTAGGTGATGATTTGGATCTCTCTGCTTTAGAAGCATTCGGGACACTGACACGTTACGATACAACTTCCGAAGATGAAACACTTGAGCGCATCATCAATGCGGAGATTGTCATTACAAACAAAGTAGTTCTCTCAGCCAACATTCTTGCACAAACAAAAAAACTAAAACTCGTCTGTATTGCTGCAACAGGTACAAATAATGTCGATTTGGAAGCAGCAAAATTTCAAGGCATAGAAGTAAAGAATGTAAAAGGATACTCGACAAAGTCTGTTGTCCAACATACCTTTGCTATGACCCTCTATTTGTTAGAGAAAATGGCATACTATGATGCTGTAGTCAAAGATGACAGATGGGCAGAGTCTGGACTTTTCACAGATGTAAGCCAGCCTTTCTATGAAATATCGGGCAAAAAATGGGGTATTGTCGGCATGGGGATGATTGGTCAAAATGTGGCACAGATTGCTACTGCCTTTGGTGCAGAAGTAAGCTACCACTCTACTTCAGGTGAAAACCTAAACCACGCTTACCCACACAAAACCCTAGAGTTTATCTTGAAAGATTGTGACATTATCTCTATCCATGCACCACTCAATGATGACACCTATGACCTCATTAATGAAATTAATCTGCCTTACATCAAAGAAAAAGCTATTTTACTCAACCTTGGACGTGGGGGCATCATCAACGAAACCGACCTTGCCTTTGAACTTGACAGACGCGAAATCTATGCAGGGTTAGACGTACTGGAAACAGAACCTATCACACTCAATAACAGACTCAATGAAGTCAAACACAAAGAACGACTCCTCATCACTCCTCACATTGCATGGACGAGTATCGAAGCGAGAAAGAAGCTTCTTGAAGGTATTGTGAAAAATATACAAACATTTTTACGAAAGTAACATAAGGATTTAAATGCTTGATGTACTGATCATAGGCTCTGGTGGGGCTGGACTCACTGCAGCATTGGCGGCAAAAGATATCTCCACTGTAGATGGGGTAGGGTTAGGCAATGCTTCTATTTTGGTCGTAGGGAAAGCCTACCCTACCAACTCACAAACCTCTATGGCACAAGGGGGCATGAATGCTGCACTTGGTAATGTAGGCGAAGACCATATCAGTTCCCACATCGCAGATACCATCAAGTCTGCACGAGGATTGTGTGATGAAGATATGGTACGCCAAATGTGTGCAGATGCGCCTAAAACCATACAGTGGTTAGAGAGTATCGGTGTACCTTTCTCACGTCTTGACAATGGAAAAGTAGGTGTAGAAACCGTAGCCCAACGTCAAATGGGTGGAGCCTCTGCCAAACGTGCCTGTTATGCACAAGACTATACAGGGCTGAAGATACTCCATACCCTTTACGATACCTGTCTCAAAGAGAATATAGAGTTTTTAGACGAGCACTATTTTCTTAATCTTGTTACCGATGATGGCACGGCAAAAGGGGCAACTTTTTTAGACATTCGTACAGGTGAAGTCAAACAAATTCATGCAAAGTCTGTTATCATCGCTACAGGTGGATATGGCAGCCTCTATCATGGCTACACAACCAATGCCTATGGAAGTACAGGGGATGGTGTAGCTGCAGTATTACGTGCAGGTGGAGCAGTGAGTGACATGGAGTTTGTACAGTTCCACCCCACAGCACTTAAAAGTTCGAGCATACTCATAAGTGAGAGTGCCAGAGGAGAAGGTGGCTATCTGGTAAACTCAGATGGTGAACGCTTTGTCGATGAGCTTAAACCCAGAGATGAAGTTGCACGTGCTATCTTTGAACAGTTTCAAAACAGCCAAGAGGTCTTTTTAGATGTACGTCACTTAGGAGAAGAGAAACTCATGGAACTCCTCCCTCAAGAAGTAGCCCTCTGTAAACTCCATGAACATGTGGATCCAGCCAAAGAGCTCATTCCCATCAAACCTGTGGCACACTACAGTATGGGTGGGATAGATGTGGACTATGCCCTTGAAGTCACAGGCATCAAAGGTTGCTTTGCTGTAGGTGAATGCTCTAATGCCAAAGTCCATGGTGCCAACCGTCTTGGGGGGAACTCTCTACTGGAGATTACCGCCTTTGGAAAGTTTGCAGGAGAAAATGCCTACAAACATGCCGTCTATGCTTCCAATAAAAAAGCAGATGACAGACAACTTCAACAAGACAAAAAAGAGATAGAAGCCATTTATGAAAAAGAGAACACTCTCAACTTCTACGAAAAAAGAGAAAGCTTAGGCAAACTTTTTTATGAGAAAGTGGGTATCGTAAGAGACAATGTCAACCTCACTAAAGCTATGGAAGAGGTCATTACGATGCAAGTAATGCAAAAGAAGATGGGACTTAGCGATAAAAACAGAGAAAATAATACCAACCTCATAGAATATTTAGAGTTTCAAAATGCCCTACTCTTAGCCCCTACCATCATCTCCGCTGCTATCGCGCGTGATGAGAGTCGTGGAGCACACTACAAAGTAGGTTTTGAAACCCAAGATGATGAGAAGTTTAAGCAACATATTGTGTTGCAGTGGAAGGATTAATATGCAGATAACCATATTACGAAGTGAAAACAATACCCATCAGACCTATACACTGGAAGACAAAGAGACAACACTTCTGGGTGCCCTCACCCACATTAAAGCTACACAAGATGCAACACTTACATTTACTGCAGGTTGTCGTGCCTCTGTCTGTGGAACATGCTCTGTACGTGTCAATGGTAGAGAAGAGTTAGCCTGTGCCTACAAAATAAAAGATGGTGATGTGGTAGAACCTTTACAGTACCACCCTGTGCTACGCGACCTGAAAGTAGACAAAAACAAAGCCAAAGAGACTTTGGTTAAAAGTACGGCATGGCTACACGATTTTCAAGAGGCTTCACTCACCCATAAAGATGAAAAACTCACTGAAACACAAACAGACTGCATACTCTGCGACTCCTGCTACTCTGCCTGCCCTGTCTATGCAGTCAACCCTGACTTTTTGGGCCCTTTTGCACTGACACGAGCATACCGTTATAGTACAGACAAAAGAGAAGGCAATGCAAAAGCTATCATAGATAACATCCAAACCAACGGTGTGTGGGACTGTACTTTATGTGGAGAGTGTACGGCAGTCTGTCCTAAAGGCATAGACCCTAAAATGGACATCACCATGTTACGAGGAGACTCTGTAACGCATGGCTACAGTGACCCAAGTTTTGCTACGCAGAGTTTCGGGACACCTGATTTTGGGTTTGACCCTAATGGCGGATTTTAATCTGCCTGTGCCTTCTCAAACCCTTCAACAATCACTTCAGGAATTTTCTTAGGTCGCATCTTATTACTATCTACAAATACCCACTCTGTTTTACCTTCACAGATAAGTGCCTTATCGCTAGGACGTGTGAGTACATAACGACGCACAGACATGATTTTGCCTATCTCTTCTACCCATGTTTCCATTTGTAATTCATCATTTTCAAAAGAGGGTTTTTTGTATTCAATAGTGTGAGATTTGGCTACCCACGTACCTCCGAGTTTAAGGCATTCTTCGTAACCGAAACCTACACTCGCAGAATGTTTGGTTGCTACATCTATCATCCAGCTTAGGTAGGTTACGTTATGTACGTGACCATTAAAATCTATATCGTCTTTGTTCACTATAAACGAATAACTGTATTTTTTCACAAAACTTCCTCATAGTATTTACTTCATTATACTATGAGGTAGATAGGTTTTATTTTAAAAACCCCATGTTACACCAGCTCTTGTAGCAGTACCACCTTCTCTGGAGTAACTTAACCCTGCATTAATTAATGTGTCATCATCAATATAATGGAATGCACCTACAGATATAGCTGTTTCACCGCTATAATTACCAAGTCCCACACTCACCTGTGTATCACCAGATGTACGTGCATTTGGCACCATAGCTGACATGGCACTGCTCATTGCTGTTGTTGCATCTATACGTTGTCCCAGTTTACCTAACCCTCTATTGAGTTGTCTCACATTTACAGCATCATAAGGGTTGATGCCATCATCCACATTGGTAATACGACGTTTTAAATTGTCGTTACCCACAGAAATAGTATTGGCTTCACTAGCTACTGAATATTGCCCAAGTGCTACAGCATTATTTGCTCCTTTTAATACCATACTTCCTCTTCCTATAGCAGCGGAACCAACTGCATTAACAACAGCACCTTGTCCTATAACAATTTTATTTTCATCTACATTGACATATCTTATCTTATGTTCTACACTACTAATACGTGCAGAATTTACAGCAATACCTCTTGTATTTGTGTCGATACGATAAGAGTTTATTTGTATATTACCTGTATTTGTCGTTATATTAGAGGTGTTGGTCGCAATAACTGTTTGATTTTGTGCGATATCGTTCGCATTGACGGTACCTTGCTTTGTCTGTAGTCCAGAGAGATTTACACTTAAATCTGAAGCTGGATCACCATTGGCTTTTGTTTCTTTAATATTTAAGTTACTACCAGTTAATGTAAATGATGAGTTAGTAGTAATATTATCTGTATTGGTTGCAATATTTCCTGCGTTTGTAGTACCTTGATTTGTCTGCAAGCCCGCTAAATCTACAGAGACATCTCCATTTCCATCTGTTACTTTTACAGTTGTTCCACTAAGAGACATAGAAGTATTATAAGCTGTATCAAGCTGACTTACATTCACTGCATCTTTTGCATTTACACCATCAGCTACATTAGTAATTTTCTTTTCTGCTCCTACTTTCCCTACGGAGACCGTATTGTCTTCTGTTGTTTCAGAGTTTGCACCCAGTGCCACACTATTTATATGGGTTGCTTTAGCACCATTCCCTAATGCTATAGCATCTTCCTGTGTTGCACTAGCATCGGTACCTTGTGCAATCGAATCAATACCTGTTGCACTGGCATTTGTACCTATCGCCATACTTTGTCGTTGTGTCGTTGTCGCTCCAGCACCTATCGCTATACTTTTTTTACCTGAGGCAGTTGTCCTAGACGCCACATTGTCACCTGCACCTATCGCTATACTTTGTGTACTTGCAGCTTTTGCCTGCCATCCTAGAGCTGTTGCTTTTGTCTTAGAAGCTTCTGCACTTGTACCAACTGCGACACTATTACCTCCAAGTGACTGACTTTTATATCCAATAGCAGAAGAAGTACTACCTTTAGCAAGAGTACTTGTTCCTATGGCTAGTGTATTTTTATTATCTGCTGTAGCTCTTGTCCCCATTGCTACAGAATTTGAAGTCGTCGCATCTGCTTTAAACCCTATTGCAGTTGCAGGTCTTGTTGTAGTTCCATTTGCATTTGCCCCACTACCTACGGCTGTATTCCTAGCGATACCATTATCGTTGGCACCTCCCGCTTGATACCCATATAAATTTCCCATTGGTATACTTAAAATCACTGGGATAATAATTTTCAATCCACTTCTAATATATCTTTTATAATTATACATAATTAACTCCCTAAATTTTAACCATTGCTTAATTATAGCAACATAAACCACATTATAACAATAAAATATTATTGAATTATTTTATAAAGAGAGTAATTACAAGCCCAAGGGCTCTCTTTGCATAAGATATCTAACCCTTCTTGTGCTTGTAAATGAGAATTTTTTGCTGCTTGTATCCAATAAGAAAAAGCAATAATTTTATTTTTAGCTATGCCTTCACCTTTATAATAAAGTAATCCTAAATTATACTGTGCTTGTGTATCACCTTGTTTGGCTGCTTGGCTATACCAGTAGATAGCGTTTTGATAAGACTGTTTGATTCCTACACCCTTATAATATAAAGTTGCAAGATTATATTGTGCATCTATATAACCATTTGTTGCAGCCTTTTCATACCATTGAAGTGCTTTTGTAAGATTATATTCTACCCCTTTAGCATTTTCATACATATAACCAAGGTGATATTGTGCTTCTGCATTACCTTTGGTAGCTTCTACTGTTAATGTATGAAAATCTTGGGAAAAGAGAGAGAGGGTAAATACTACAAATAATAAAAAAGGTCTCCATGTTGCTTTATTCATAACATATCTCCTTTTTTAATTTTTATGAGCATTAAATATCTCTAGGATCGACTATCTTACCTGCTATTGCTGAAGCTGCTGCCACTGCTGAGTTTGCTAAGTAAATCTCTGAAGTTCGAGCCCCCATACGTCCTACAAAGTTACGATTTGTCGTTGCTACACAACGTTCACCGTCACCCAAGATACCCATATACCCACCTAGACAAGCACCACAAGTAGGGTTAGATACTACAGCTCCTGCTTCGATGAGGATATCCAATAACCCTTCATGTTGTGCCTGGAGAAGTATCTTCTGTGTTGCCGGAGTGATAATCATACGTGTACGTTTAGCAACACGTTTACCTTTCATAATCTCAGCGGCAATTCTAAGGTCTTCTATACGTCCATTGGTACAAGAACCTATCATCACTTGGTCTATGGTCAAGTCATCTGCAACGGCTTGCTCTACAGATTTACCATTACTTGGTAAGAATGGGTAGGCAATAACTGGAGAAAGGTTTTCCATATCTATAGTAATCTCTTGGCAGTAGATTGCGTCTGCATCTGAGTAGTGAAGTTTAGGCTCGCTTCTTAAGCCACCATTTGCTTCTTCTCTGTCATCCAAATAGGCTTGAGATATTGCATCGATAGCAAAAATACCACTTTTTGCTCCTGCTTCTATCGCCATGTTACACATAGAAAATCTGTCTGCCATACCAAGATACTGTACACCATCACCTGTAAATTCGATAGCTTTATAAAGTGCTCCATCTACACCTAAAATACGGATAAGTTCTAAGATAATGTCTTTACCATAGATATGTTTACCTGGTTTACCGACAAGGTTTACCTTGATGGTCTCAGGCACCTTAAACCAATTTCCACCTGTGATAATAGAGAATGAAATATCTGTACTTCCCATACCTGTAGAAAATGCCCCAAGTGCACCATGTGTACATGTGTGAGAGTCTGCACCGATGATGACATCACCAGGAATGACAAGCCCTTTTTCTGGAAGTAAGGCATGCTCGATACCCATATCTTTTTCATCAAAAAAGTATTTGAGGTCATGTTTGTAGGCAAACTCTCTTGAGATTTTTGCCTGATTTGCAGAAGCGATGTCTTTTGCTGGGATGTAGTGATCCATCACGATAGCAAAACCATCAGGATTTGCAAGTTGGGTTGAACCACTCTCTTCAAACGCTTTGATAGAGATAGGGGTTGTAATGTCATTTCCTATCGTCATATCTATGGGTACTCTTACAATTTCTCCTGCATGTACGTTTTTACCTGCATGTTCTGAGAATATTTTTTCTGTAATTGTCTGTGACATAGTATTGTCCTTAATTCATTAATATATTGCGCGAATTATAGCAAAAAAAGTATCAATCAAAGCTATTGGAATTTTTTACAGTATTTTCTAGATGTATAATCTCTTCTAACATTCTATAAGAGAGTTTTTTCAAATCCTGCATCAATAATCTTGCTTTCTCATCTTCCTCTTGCGTCACTTCTCTCTTTGACAATCTTGCTTTTTGATTATAGACTATTCCCTCTGCAGAACCAAAATAAATCTCATAAATACTTAAATATTTTTCATGCAACTTATCATGAATAAGACGCACTGTATTATCACCTTCAATATTCAAAAGTTTATACAATTTTTCACCTTCACTGTTAAACCATAAACCAAATTGACACGCTGTACTTGCTAAAGGATGAGGGTCGCGTATCATATTCTTTCCCTCTACCATTGACTTGGCTCTATTAAGCCATTTAATATGTGATCTACGTGCTGCATCTAAATGTTCCAGGGCATTGTGTTTCGTCATTCTTATTCTCCGTGATTTACGCCGTCTTGGCTAATTAGGATATATATTATCTGATTTAAACTTATATCTTCTGCACATTATAAATCTTTGCTATAATCACATCTATGAAACTATACGAACTCCAAGCCATTGCCAAACGTCTTAACGACTTCACTTTTATAAGCCGTGCACGACGCATAGAAGACAATACCCTCGAAATCATGTTTGACAAATCGCAAAGTTACTTTTTTAACATGACACGTGGGCATAGCCTTATCTACAAAGCACCCAGCCAAAGACCACTGCAAGGCTACAACGCTCCTTTTGATACTTTGTTGCACTCACTTCTTAGCGGGTCTAAACTGCTTAGTGTCGATGTCCCCAATGGTGACCGAATATTACGCTTTGAAATTGCGCCTAAAAGTAGTTATAAAGATAAAATCATTTACTTGCAACTCGAATTTACAGGTAAAAATACCAATGCCATACTCATCGATGACAATGAAGTCATCATCGAAGCGCTTAGACACATCGATGCAGACAGCTCTTTTAGGGTGATACGTCCAGGGATGGAACTTCTGAGTATTCCACCTTTTGAGCGAACAGAAGAGACAAAAAACATAGAAAATATCGATATATATTTGGAAGAGAAATTCTCTGAGATACAGACTAAAAAACTGCTTGAACTCAAAAAACAAAAACTCACCACAGTCTCTAAAAAAATCAAGAAATTTGAACAGCTTTTAAACAAACTTCCAGACAAGCAAAAGCTTGAAACCCAAGCCTCTGAGTTTAAAGATATTGGGAACCTCATCTTGTCAAATCTTTACCAGATAAAGCCCTATGATACCAAACTCAAAACCTATGATTTTGAAGGAAAAGAAGTAACGATACCTCTACCTAAAGATGTTAAAGTAAACCGTATGCCTGACCACTATTTCAACCTCTCTAAACGTGCCAAAGCCAAGGCAAAAAATGTCCATATAGAACAAGAAAACCTAAGCTCAAAAATGGCTTTCTATGAAAATATCTACTATGCGCTAGAGCAGGCTAACGCCCCTTATGAACTTGAACTTCTTGTACCTAAGCGCGCCAAGTCATTACGTAAAAAAGAGAAGTTGAGAGAGGGGGAACTCTTTTGGATAGAAGACTACAAAGTCATGGTGGGACGTAACTCAAATGAAAACCAAAAACTACTCTCAATAGCAAAAAGTAATGACATTTGGATGCATACCAGAGAGATACCAGGCTCGCACGTCATCATCCGTACAGACAAACAAAACTTGCCTGAGTCGGTACTGGGTGCTGCTGCCAAACTCTGTGTTGATTTTTCGACCAACCATCCAGGTAACTACCTCGTAGACTACACCAAACGTAAGTTTGTTAAAGTCCAAGAAGGTTCTAACGTAGAGTATGACAAATACCAAACTATCCCCGTCTTAAAAGAGGGTGTAGAGATAAGGGTTTAACCCAAGTCGTGGTATAATCTCTACCTATATAAAAACAGGAATATCCTATGCTAAAAAACTTAACTTCTTTACAACAACGTGTCATCACAGGCATTGCTTTGCTTGCACTTGTAGGCTTTATAGGATGGATAGACAACTTCTTCATCATGTGGGCATTTTTAGGTGTCATCTACATGTTTGCTTTTTATGAAGCAATGAAACTCTTTAAACTCTCTTCCTCGTCTGCATACTTCTGGGCGGCGTTGCTTTGGCTTTTTGCCTATGTCTACCCCAACCCGGATGATCTCTTTTTTCTTGTAGCCATCATCTTTGGTGCTGCCATCGCATACCTTCACAACTTTGACAAAAGACTTATCTTGCCTTTTCTCTACCCAGTCTCAGGCATACTCTTTTTCCTCATACTTTACCAAGACTTTGGGGTACGCTCTATGTTATGGCTTCTTGTCACTGTGGCACTTGCAGATACGGGTGCCTACTTCACAGGAAAAGCCATAGGAAAAACCAAGTTTTCAGACACAAGCCCAAACAAGACACTTGAAGGGGTCTTTGGGGGTATCATCATCGCGACTATTTTTGGTAGCTACATCGGTCTTGAAATCGCACCACTCTGGATAGCTATTGTCGTTACATTAGTGACTGCTGTATCCTCTGTATTTGGTGACCTTTTTGAGTCTTACCTCAAGCGTGAAGCAGGGGTCAAAGACTCTGGAGACATCTTACCTGGACATGGGGGGATACTCGATAGAACAGATGGTTACCTTTTTGCTGCACCTATGATGGTTATCGCCCTTCGTGCATTTTTATAGCCGATGAAATCTATCGTACTTTTAGGTTCCACTGGCTCTATTGGTGTTAATACCCTCATCATTGCAAAGCGATACAATATACACATTGAAGCGCTAGTCGCAGGTAGCAATATAGAGCTACTAAACAAACAAATACAGGAACATCAACCCAAAACTGTTGTCATCGCCCATGAGGCGGACAGACATAAAGTGAACCACCCTGATGTACGTTGTGGAAATGATGCTATCTTAACCCTTATAGAAGAATCACAAAGTCCTATGATTGTCAATGCTTTGGTAGGATACACAGGTCTAGCCCCGACACTCAAAGCCACAAGCTTAGGTAAACGTGTAGCACTTGCAAACAAAGAGTCTCTTGTGGTTGCTGGTGCGTTTATAGACATGTCTCTTATTAACGTCATTGACTCTGAGCATTTTGGGCTTTGGTACCTCATCAATGAGCGTCCTGTCTCAAAGCTTTACATTACAGCAAGTGGTGGTGCATTTAGAGACTGGGAACTGGATAAGATGAAAGATGCTACATTCTCAGATGCACTCAAACACCCTAACTGGTCGATGGGAAACAAAATCACCATAGATTCAGCCACTATGACTAACAAACTCTTTGAGCTTCTCGAAGCCAAGTGGTTATTTGGGACTTCAAATATAGATGCCGTCATAGAAAAAAAATCTATCATTCATGCATTAGCTGAGTTCAAAGATGGCTCAACCACAGCGCATTTTGCAGGCGTAGACATGAAACTTCCCATAGCCTTTGCACTAAGTGGGGAAGTCACAGATGAAGTACTCCCTCCTACAGATTTACTCAGTATTGGTAACTTGGAGTTTTTACCCATAGAAGCCGAACGTTACCCTATTTGGCAGATAAAAGAGCATGTTTTACAAAATCCTCATTTGGGGGTCGTGGTCAATGCTGCCAATGAAATAGCCATAGAAAAATTTCAACATGAGCAATGTAGTTTCTTTGGGATGAGTGATATTATCTTGGAGACATATGAGAAGTTTAATCATGTAAAAGCTAAGAATATTGATGAAATTGTTCAAATTGACAGTGAGGCAAGAGCATATGCGGAACAACTGTAGGGTGGGCATTCCTGCCCACCAAGATATTGAATGTATGTTTGTGGTGGGCAGGAATGCCCACCCTACGGAGTCTAACGATGGATAAAGTTCTTATTCTCCACGGTTGGGGCGGTTCAGATGCACCACATTGGCAAGCCGAACTTGCAAGTGAGATAGCCAAAAACTATGGCACGGTCTCTTTTCCTCTTTTAGACAACTGCCACTTCCCTTCAAAGAACAGATGGATGAAACAGATAAAACAGATACTTATTGACTTTAAACCAGATACGGTAGTCTGCCATTCACTGGCAAATAACCTTTGGTTTTGGCTTTGCCAAGAGAGTGATATGCATGAAATTAAAAGACTCTTTATGGTCTCGCTACCAAGCCTTACAACACAAGAAAAAACCATTAAGACCTTTTTTCCTTGCCCTTTACCCAAAAATATCTATGCAAAAGAGGTACATATGATAGTCTCAGACAATGACCCATGGGTAAAAATAGAAGAGGCAAAAGAGATAGCCTCACACTATGATACCACCTTTACTACCATAGCAAATGCCGGGCATATTAATGCCGATTCAGGATATGGGAAATGGGAATTGATAGAAAACCTTGTCCTGCAAAAACCTAAAAGTGAAACCAAATGATACTCAGTATAGAATCAAGCTGTGATGACAGTTCCATCGCTATCACAGAAATAGAAACTAAAAAAATCCTCTACCATAAAAAAATCTCTCAAGAAGAGCAGCACTCCTGTTATGGTGGCGTCG
>JALXBG010000029.1:0-5225 GCA_026991605.1 Sulfurovum sp. | reverse complement strand
ATGATACTCAGTATAGAATCAAGCTGTGATGACAGTTCCATCGCTATCACAGAAATAGAAACTAAAAAAATCCTCTACCATAAAAAAATCTCTCAAGAAGAGCAGCACTCCTGTTATGGTGGCGTCGTTCCAGAACTTGCTTCTCGGTTACATGCCGTAGCGCTACCGGAGATACTAGGAGAGACGAAACCTTACTTTGACAAACTCAAAGCCGTAGCCGTTACCAATCAGCCTGGACTTGGAGTAACACTTTTAGAGGGTATTGCTATGGCCAAGACCTTGGCTGTGTTACAAGATGTTCCACTCATCCCTGTACACCATTTAAAGGGGCATATCTACTCTTTATTCATCGAAAAAGAGTCTACCCTACCCCTACTGGTACTTCTCATCTCTGGAGGGCATACACAAGTGATACGCGTCGAAAATTTTGAACGTATGGAGATACTTGCCACTTCTATGGATGATTCCGTAGGTGAAAGCTTTGATAAATGCGCAAAAATGATGGGGCTGGGCTACCCTGGAGGACCACTCATAGAAGCACTTGCGAAAAAGGGTGATGAAGACCGTTTTGATTTGCCTATACCACTACGTAACTCACCTCTCATCGCCTTTTCACTCTCTGGGCTTAAAAATGCTGTAAGACTTAAAGTGGAAGCTTGTGGGGGTAAAGAAAACATGAGTGAGCAGGACAGAGCAGATCTCTCTGCCAGTTTTCAAAAAGCAGTCAAATTACACCTACTTCAAAAAAGCAAAAAAATCTTTGCAAAAGAGCATATCAAAGACTTTGCTATTGTCGGTGGGGCATCTGCCAATAATTATATACGAAATGCCTATGATAAACTCTGCCAGGAATTTGGGAAAACACTGCATGTAGCACCGCTTGAGTATTGTTCTGACAATGCAGCAATGATAGGACGTTATGCTCTTGATGCCTATGAAAAAAAACAATTTATTGACCCCAATAAAATTGATATTGTAAGTACCAAAAAGCAACAATCTGGGATGCTGCTGTAATTCTCTCTTAAACCCCCTTTCTATCGCGCTTTCTATAAGGTAATTTTAGATAAAATAGTTACTATTATAAATCCACAATATGGAGAGAGATATGGCAGAATATGGTGCTAGTAATATTAAGGTCCTCAAAGGACTAGAAGCAGTAAGAAAAAGACCGGGAATGTACATTGGTGACACTTCTACAAAAGGTCTTCACCACCTTGTATATGAAGTGGTGGACAACTCTATTGATGAAGCTATGGCAGGTTACTGTGATACTATCAAAGTGACCCTTACTAAAGCAGGTTCTGCAATTATTGAAGATAATGGTCGTGGTATCCCTGTAGCAGAGCATCCAACTGAAAAAATGTCAGCAGCAACTGTTGTTATGACGGTACTCCATGCGGGTGGTAAATTTGACAAAGACACATACAAAGTCTCTGGTGGACTCCATGGAGTGGGTGTCTCTGTTGTAAATGCCCTTTCCAAAGATCTTCATCTGACTGTCAATCGTGAAGGTAACATCTACGAACAAGACTTTAAAGAAGGTATCCCTCAAGAGCCCCTAGTTGCAACTGGAACTACACGTAAAAAAGGTACAAAAATAGAGTTTTGGCCAGATGACTCTATTTTCACCGAGACAGTTACTTTCCAAAAAGAAATTTTAATGAAACGCTTTAAAGAGCTTTGTTATTTAAATCCTAAAATCACCATTGACTTTAGAGATGAGCGAGATGGAACAAAAGAGCTTTATCACTTTGAGGGGGGTATCAAACAATTTGTAGAAGATATGAATACCAAGCCAGCTCTCTCCACTGCACAGTTTTTCCAAGGAAAGGCAGATGATATTGAGATAGACATCGCCCTTATGTACTGTGATGCAGACTCTGAAAAGTCTCTCTCTTTTGTCAACAACATTAAAACTGCTGATGGTGGTACGCATGAAGCAGGATTTAGAGCAGGATTGACACGTTCAATGGCATCTTACATCTCTAAAAATGCCAATGCCAAAGAGAAAAATACCAAAATTACTGGTGATGACTGTAAAGAGGGACTTATAGCCATTGTTTCTGTACGTGTACCTGAACCACAGTTTGAAGGTCAAACCAAAGGAAAACTAGGTTCTAGCTACGTTAGACCGCTGGTGCAAAAGTTCTTCTCTGAGAGATTCAACAAATATCTTGAAGAGAACCCTATCGAAGCCAAAGCTATCATGGCACAGGTACTTCTCGCTGCACGTGGACGTGACGCGGCAAAACGGGCGAAAGACTTAGTGAAACGTAAAGACTCTATGAGTATCGGAACACTCCCTGGTAAATTGGCAGACTGTCAAAGTAAAGACCCTGAAATCTCAGAAATATATCTTGTGGAAGGGGACTCTGCTGGAGGTTCTGCAAAACAAGGACGCGATAGAGTATTCCAAGCAATTTTACCACTCAAAGGTAAGATTCTTAACGTAGAGAAAGCGCGTTTAGAAAAAATTCTAAAATCCGATGAGATCAAAAACATGATTACTGCACTTGGATGTGGTATCGGTGAAGAGTTTAATGAAGATAAACTTCGTTACCACAAAGTCATCATTATGACCGATGCCGATGTTGATGGAAGTCACATTCAGACACTGCTTATGACATTCTTCTATAGATTCCTAAAGCCTATCATCGAAAATGGTTACCTCTATCTTGCACAGCCACCGTTGTACCGCTATAAAAAAGGTAAAAATGAGATTTACCTCAAAGATGAAAAATCACTCAATGACTACCTCATTGAAAATGGTATCTCAGTGATAGAAAGCAGTACTATGGGTGAGGCTGACTTGATCGACTTGTTTAAACTTGTGGCCTACTACCGGATGACACTCAAAGAGATAGAGAAACGTTTTGCACTGCCAGAAGTACTCAGATACATGATTGAAAATCCTGATGTTGTAGGTACAGACAATAAAGCATTGGCTAAAACTATTGAAGCCTATATCGAAGAGTTAGGCTATAATATTTTAAATAAAACGATAACCGATGAAACTATCCATCTTTTTGTACAAACAAATGATGGACTCGAAGAGCTTATCGTTGACGATATTCTCTTTACAAACCCTCATTACAATGAAGCCATTCTTATTCATAAAAAGATTAAAGAGCATATCACAGATGAATTTAAAGATCAAGATTTACTTGCCCTCTTTGAAAAAGTCGAAAGCTCTGCTAAAAAAGGTGCATACATTCAACGCTACAAAGGTCTAGGTGAAATGAACCCTGAACAACTTTGGGAGACAACCATGACACCGGAGAACAGAAGACTTTTACAAGTAAAGATTGGTGATGATGAAGCTGCGGCAGATACATTTGTACTCTTTATGGGTGATGAAGTTGAACCAAGAAGAAACTACATCGAAAGCCATGCAAAAGATGTACAACATTTGGACGTTTAATGCTACTCTCTCAAATAGAAGAGCGAGGTAGAAGATTTACTCTCGCTCTAAGAGCAGGTATTCCTGTTCTTATTCTTGTTTTTCTTGTTTTTTTCACCACTATCTATAAAGGTGACACCGTTCATTTAAGTTTAAAAGATGGTGTGTTACTTACTGCTATTACTTTTATTACAATCTATTTTATCTATTTTTTAATGAATCTTTCTGTACAAGAAACGATGTTAGATCACACAACACAAGGGTTTAACAAAAAAACTTTTATTAAAAAATTACAACATGACAATCCTCAAATTGTTGCCTGTCTCAATATTGAAAACTTACAATCCCTCATTGAGAACTACAGTTCAGAACAAATTGATACGTTACTTTACACTATTACCCGTAAACTCAACCTACTTTTTAAGCAACATGGTTTCAACAAAGTACTTTTAGGAAGACACCGTGGTTCAGAGTTCCTCATAGCACTCGATGGAGATGCATCGTACATTCAAACCATTTTAGAACAAATGATTAAGGAAAATCATCTTATCAGTGAAATTGAAGTAGATTACAAATTTGCTGTTATCAGCAATACCAATCAAGATTTTGAGAAAATCATTTTACAACTAAGAGATCTTATACAGAGTCAATCCGTAGGAATACAAAGTAAAAACACCCCTAGTGAAATCCAAGATGCAAAAGCACTTTCAAATATTGAAAAATGTGTTATTTTATCATTACAAAATAAAAATCTTATTTTCTCTTTTAGACCTTTACTCAATACCCATAGTGACAAAATCGATACCTATGAAATTGCTGTAAAACTCAAGGCAGCCACAGGAGAAGATATACTTCCCCGAGTATTTTTACCTATTATCAATCGTTTAGGCTTGGGACGTGACTATGACCTATCTTTGGTTAAGCATGTCATTGATCTCCTACCCCTTGTAAATGAGAGTATCTCTTTTACGTTTAACCTTTCTCCCTTCTCTTTGAGAGATCAAAATTTCCAGGAACAATTTTTCTCTTATTTAGAAGAGAAGAAAGTAAATCCCAATAGACTTATTATTCAACTCTATGAGCGAAAAACACACCATGATTTAAGCAGATATCTAAAGACACTTAAACGCTTTAGAACACAAGGTATACGTATTTGTATTGATAACTTTGGCTCTTCTAACGCATCGATGGAATATATGAAACACTTTAAATTTGATATGGTACAGTTCGATAGAGACTATGTCACACATCTTGAAGACAGCACAACGTATGCTATGCTTAATTCACTTATAAAAATGTCAAAAGATTTACAAGTCCAAACTGTTGCCAAATGGGTAGACAATGATGAACAGAAGAAGAAACTGCGTGTACTTGGTATAAATTATATACAAGGTTTTGGGGTCAGTAAACCACTTAATGAAACAGATCTAATTAACAGATACAACTAAAAGGAAACAGATGAAATACGGTGAAAAAGAGATACAGGAATTTGACATTCATGCCCAAGAGAACTTTTGGTCAAATGAGCATAAAAAAAACTATACAATAAATATTGAACTTCCAGAGTTTATGTGTTTATGTCCACGTTCAGGTTATCCTGACTTTGCAACACTCAAACTCTCTTACGAACCAGATACACTTGTCATAGAACTCAAAGCACTTAAACTCTATATTAATTCCTTTATGTATAGACATATTTCACATGAGAATTCTGCAAATGAAATTTATGATGCCCTCTATACAAAACTAAAACCAAAATCTATGAAGCTCATTGCTGATTTTAATCCTCGTGGTAATGTACATACTGTAATAGAAATAGACAGTG
>JALXBG010000028.1 GCA_026991605.1 Sulfurovum sp. | reverse complement strand
AGAAGAACTCATTACAGAGATTTATCTACCATTGAAATAAACTAGGGTACACTACTCTTAAAAAGAAAAAGAGCAGACTAAAGATGCAAGCAGAAAAATACATCGGTATCATGTCAGGTACATCACTCGATGGTGTGGATGTGGTGCTTTGTGAGATAGACTCCGGGAATTGTACGCTTATCTATTCACTTGAGTACCTTATGCCACGTGAGCTTAAAAATGATATCTTGTCTATGATAGCGGGTAAAACGACTTTAGAACAAGTAGGGCAGATAGACCAGCGTTTAGGTCTATTGTTTACACAGGCTGTTGGTGCACTGCTCATACGGGAAAATATAGATGCTTCAAGCATCAAAGCCATAGGCTTACATGGGCAGACACTCTGGCATGAGCCTAATGGAGAGTACCCGTTCTCTATGCAGTTGGGTGATGCAAACATCATCACAGCTAAAACGGGCATACCTGTAGTAGCTGACTTTAGACGTAAAGATGTGGCTCTAGGTGGGCAGGGCGCACCTTTTGCTCCTGCTTTTCATGAATTTATATTTAGTAATATTAATACTTCAGTATCCATCGTAAACATCGGTGGTATGGCAAATATCACGGTACTAGGTGAGAAGCTCATAGGGTATGACACAGGCTGTGGGAATGTACTACTAGATATGTGGATACAGAAGCATCAAAATGTAGCATATGACAAAGATGGTACATGGGCAAAGTCTGGTGAGGTAGATTACACACTTTTAGATGCTATGATGGCAGATGACTATTTCTTGCAGCCTTACCCAAAAAGTACAGGACGTGAGAAGTTCAATATGGCTTGGTTAGAAGATATACTACGTATGGGTACCTCTTGTGGGTACCCTCATGATGGTGTATCGACTCATAATTCAAAGGGCAACCACGAGGGATTGCCCCTACGGAAAAATGAAGATGTACAACGTACCTTGGTTGAACTCACCGCACTTAGCATAAGTAATGAGGTATTAAAGTCAGGGTGTGATGTGGCCTTACTCTGTGGTGGAGGGGCAAAAAATAGCTTTTTGGTAGAACGCATTAAGGCACTTATGCTTAACGTAGAAGTTGCCATAGCCCAAAATACAGATGAGATAGAAGCGATGACCTTTGCATGGTTGGCATATAAGCGTGTGCATAAGGAAGAGGTAAATTTGAAAGATGTCACTGGGGCAAGTGATAATGCTGTATTGGGATGTGTGTACCTGTAGGGTGTTGTACCCTTACAACACCACCAATCTGAATGTGATAAAATATTAAAAGGTGTTGTCATGGGACAACACTCTACAAAAGGAATATAAGTTGATAAATAAAGCTTTAGAAAATTGGCTAGAACAAATAGGCTGTGAGGGTACACTAGAACCTGTAGCAGCCGATGCAAGTTTTAGAAAGTACTATAGACTAAAGAGCACGATGCACTCAGGCATCGTCATGGATGCATCGCTCCAAAAAGAATCAGTAGCACCATTTATAGACATAGAGCATCGTTTGTACGAAGCAGGGGTGAGAGTAGCGAAGATAAATACCTATAATCTCGAAGAGGGTTTTGTCTTCATGGAAGACCTTGGCAATACCCATTTGGCGGATGTCATCAATGACGATATGGAACTCTACTACGGTAAAGCCATAGATAGCCTCATCAAGATGCAAAATGTAGAGACTGAAGGTTTACCTCTTTATGATGCCGCGTTTTTACGTTTTGAGATGGACTTGATGCAAGAGTGGTACTTAGAGAAGCACTTAGGACTTACGCTTGATGATACACAGCTAGAGACTATCTCTTCTGCGTTAGAGACCATTACTTCAGAAGTACTTGCACAACCTCAAGGGGTTTTTGTGCATCGTGACTACCACTCTCGCAATCTTATGTTTGGATGTACCGATGACTTAGTAATCATAGACTTCCAAGATGCCCGTGTAGGTGCTGTGACATACGACCTTGTCTCACTCTTGCGTGATGTCTATGTAGAGCTTCATCCTCGTGATGTGGAGCGTTTGGCACTACACTTTAGAGATATGAAGGGCTTAGATGTAGATGATGAGACGTTTATGCGTTGGTTTGACTTTATGGGGTTACAACGGCATATTAAGATACTTGGGATTTTTGCTCGTTTGGCGATACGTGATGGGAAGGAGGGGTATATTAAGGATATTCCTTTGACATTGAAGTATGTGGTTGATGTGGGAAGTAAATATCCAGAGTTAGCGTCATTTGTCAAATTGTTAAAAGATAGTGTATAATAAACCAAAAAGGCATGTTTAATGAATATTATTTCAACACTCCAAACATTAAAACCTGATTTGGCACGTAATGGATTTATTATTGATGGTGTAGTGGGATCATATGCTCATG
>JALXBG010000027.1 GCA_026991605.1 Sulfurovum sp. | reverse complement strand
CTAAAAACATTGAAAATGTAGTATTCGACAGAAATGGTTACTTATACCATGGTGTTGTTGCATCATTTGCAGATGCGCTTAGAGAAGCTGGCATTAAGTTTTAAGGAAGCATGATGAATAATAATAAAAACGAAGAAATCGAAAAAGAATTTGAAGAAGTAATCGTTAATATCGGTCGTGTTACTAAAGTTGTTAAGGGTGGTAGAAGATTTAGATTTACAGCACTCGTAGTAATTGGTGACAAAAAAGGTACAGTTGGATACGGATTTGGTAAAGCCAAAGAAGTACCTGATGCGATTAAAAAAGCGGTAGATGATGCACACAAAAATCTTGTGAAAGTAAACATCAAAGGAACAACAATAGCACATGATATTGAGCACAAGTTCAATGCGAGCCGTATCGTACTTAGACCAGCGTCTGAAGGTACAGGTGTTATTGCTGGTGGTGCTGCTAGACCGGTACTTGAGCTTGCAGGAATCCAAGATGTCCTTAGCAAATCAATCGGTTCTAACAACCCAAACAACCTAGTGAGAGCAACGATTCAAGCACTTACTAGAATTAAAGCGTAAGGGGTAAAGTATGGGTTTACATAATTTACAACCTGCACCAGGTTCAACTAAAAATAGAAAAAGAGTTGGTCGTGGTCAAGGTTCAGGAACAGGTAAAACAGCTGGACGCGGTAACAAAGGTCAAAAAGCAAGATCTGGTTACAGCAGAAAAAGAGGTTTTGAAGGTGGACAAATGCCACTTTACAAAAGATTACCTAAAATAGGTTTTACATCTAGAGTTGAGAAGCCATATGTAATCAATGTAGAAAAAATCAAAGCAGTTGCAGAACTTGCTGAGATTACAATGGAATCTATCAAGTCTGTACATAAACTTGGTAAATCAGTAACAAGAGTAAAGTTGATTGGTGCTAGCGCAAAAGATCTTGCGTCTAAAATCAAAGACGAAGCTGTTACAACAAGCGGAAAATAATTATGGGTAACGCTTTAACTCAGAAAATCCTAATCACTTTAGGATTCCTTTTTGCGTACAGAGTTTTAGCCTATATCCCAACACCAGGTGTTGACTTGGGTGTCATCAAGGCTTTCTTTGATGACAACTCAGGAAATGGTGTTGGTATGTTAAATATGTTCTCTGGTGGTGCAGTAAGCCGCTTGAGTATCATCTCACTAGGTATTATGCCTTATATTACTGCTTCAATCGTTATGGAACTCCTCTCAGCAACTTTCCCTACACTTGGTCAAATGAAAAAAGAGCGTGACGGTATGCAAAAATATATGCAAATCATTCGTTATTTCACTATCTTTATTACTGTTGTTCAAGCTATTGGTGTCTCTATGGGACTTCAAAGTATGACAGGACGTTCTGGTGCAAGTGCCGTGATGATTGATCCTATGACATTTACTATTTTGACAACGTTCTCAATGTTGACAGGAACAATGTTACTTATGTGGATTGGTGAACAGATTACTCAAAAAGGTATTGGTAACGGTATTTCACTAATTATCTTTGCTGGTATTGTTTCTGGGCTACCTGCTGCTATAGGAAATACGATTAGATCAGTAAATGCTGGCGAGATGAGTTTTATGGTTGTATTGGCTATTTTAGCCATTATGCTTATTACTATTTTTGTGATTATTTATGTTGAACTTGGTGAGAGACGCATACCTATTTCTTATTCAAGAAAGACAATTATGCAGAATCAAACAAAAAGAGTGATGAATTATATTCCAGTGAAGGTAAACCTTTCTGGTGTAATTCCTCCTATTTTTGCATCTGCTGTATTGATGTTCCCACTTACAATGTTACAGTCTAGCACCAATTCAATCGCTACAGCAGTAGCAGATTCATTGTCTCCAGGCGGATTGACATTTAATGTGGTAACATTTTTACTTGTTATGTTCTTTGCATTTTTCTATGCTTCTATTGCATTTAATGCGAAAGACATTGCAGATAACCTAAAAAGACAAGGTGGATTCATCCCTGGTGTAAGACCAGGTGAGCACACGAAAGAATTCCTTAATGAAGTTGCAAGTAGATTGACTGGTTCAGGTGCTATATATCTAGCTATTATCTCTACTGTACCATTTGCCATCATTTCTGGTATGGGTGCAGCATTCTATTTTGGTGGTGTTTCAGTATTGATTATCGTTCAAGTTGCACTTGATACAATGAGAAAAATCGAAGCACAAAGAACTATGAACCAATACGATACTTTAGGTAACGTAGGTCTATAATGGCGATTGCTATTAGAAAACCAGGCGAAATCGCTAAGCTGGCAGCAGCTGGCGAGATTGTCGGAAAAACACTCCAATATCTTCAAAATCTTGTTAAACCAGGTATGACTCTTTCTGAAATTGATGCTTTAGGCGAAGCCTATAT
>JALXBG010000026.1 GCA_026991605.1 Sulfurovum sp. | reverse complement strand
TGGATGTAATAGCAGCACTTTCAAGACCATATTTAAGTCCTATCTTCTTTGCCATATTTGTGTCAACTTCTACAATTTTAGCTTTCACATAAACTTGCGCTTTAGGGACATCTATTTTTCTTACCGTCTCACGGATATTTTTCATCTGCTCCCCAGTAGCCAGTAAAATAAGTGCATTTCTTTCCACATCAGAAACCACCATCGCTTTACTTGGTGGAGGCCCACCTTTTTTAGACGTTTTAATCGCTACTGAATTCATCTGAGAGAGAAGTTTGGAAAGTATCTTTTCCATCTCTTCCACATTAGAGTTCTTAAGGCGAAGTACATACATCTTTTGAGACTGGTCTTCCCCTTCCAAATCTAACTGCTTTATATACTTAATCATACGGTTAATATTATTTTGCTTTCCTACCAATATAATAGAGTTCGTTGCATCATCTTTAAAGAGATTGACTTTCTCACTCTCGATAGTCTGAGGGAAAAGTTTTTTTGCCATGTTTTGTGCGATAGTAAAGACATCTTTAACTGTTGAATTTTTCAATGACAATACTACAGACTTTTTTTCTCCACGCTCTTCTATGACATGAATAATCTTAGCAATGGATTTAAGCGTACGTGGTTTAGCAGTAATTGCTAAGACATTGTTCTCTTTAAAAGAGATGACTTTTGCATTTTTATGAAGGAGTGGCTTAATTTTTGCACGAATGACAGCGGCATTTGAATTATGTAGCGGAAACATCACCGTTGCCATAGTATCCCCACCAATCTTACTTGTGACATCTAACCCTTCTCCGGCAGCATTTGCAGTTTTCACTACCTTATAGTACTCACCCATATTTATTAAAGTAAATCCTTTGCTTCCTAAAATTGAGTTTGCCAAAGGAATCAATGCACTTTTTTTAATTGGCTCTTGTGAGACAAAGTTAATTTTACCTTTGAGGTCACCCTCTATCAAAATATTTTTATGCGTTATTTTTGAAACCATCTCTACAAAATCTTTTACATTAAGATTTCTAAAGTTAACGTCAACTCTCTCTTCATCTGCATATACACTTACAGAAAATATCAATAACGCACCTAATACTATTTTAGTTAATTTCATAATCTAACTCCATTTCTTCTTTTCCTCTTTGAATGACTAAACTAAGGTCATCCACATTTTTAATATTTTTATAGACATTAAATGCTGCATTGTAACTCTTTATCTCTTGTCCATTTATAGACTTAATCACATCATTCCTTCGTATACCCAATTTTGCAAAGGGAGAGTCCTTTCGAACAAAGTTGATTTTAAACCCTTTAAGATCTTTACCATCCTTAATCTCAGAGATACCAATATTTTTATATATATCATCCATATTTTCAGCATAATGCTCAAGTAATGAACGGTCAATAATTTTGACGGAACCTTCATTTGTCACTTCACCTAAAGGTTTTTTCTCTGCACTTTTAGGTTTTACTGATGTAGATATAGGCTTGATGATGCCAGTACTTCCAGAAGCCTTACTCTTTTTGTCTAATAAAACTTTATAGTTTTTATTATTTTTACTAAACATTGCATAGTCATTCCCTGCACCTTCAAGAGTAAACCCATTAATCATATCTCCAGAAGAGAGCACTTTTGACTTATGTTTATACTCTACTGTAATCACCGAAATATCTGTGGCATTATAGATCGCTAGAAGCGTAATCTCTTTGATGCTTCCCGCTACTTTTCTTACAATAGGAGTAACCTTTTGAGGTGCCGGTGCTTCATTGGGTGTCAGTTTTACTCTATAATAAAGTGCTTTACTGCTATGATCTGCTTCCTGATCTATATCAACAGCAGAAAGCAAAGTAATCTGTATAACAAACCATAAAAGCTTCACAATTAATAAAAATACCAATCCAGAGATAAGCCATTTAAGCATTTCAGGCTTAAAAAGATTTTTCATAGAACCATCCTTTTTTACCTTTTTTCAAGAAAGGTTTTATCATCTCTATCTCTTTAGGTTTTACAAAATCTACATGTAACTTTTTGTTTCCTAAATCAATCAAACCTTGGGCATAACCAAAAGAACCATTTGCATCAATAGAAACTGTCAATGGAGCAAAAATTTGATACGTAAATACCGCTTCTTTTGTTTTTGCAGGTACTTTTGAATGTAATACTTCATCAACCTCAAGATTGTCTATACTCAAAGTATTATAAAAGAGTAGTGTAAAAAAATCTATCTCTTTTACATTTGCCAAAGCAATCCCTTTGACATAAACAGTTACATCCTTAAGGGTCAAAGAGAAAACACCTTCATCTATACTTTTTTCATTTAAAGTAATATCTTGTGCTGCTAACATTTTTTCAGCGGCATAATACATCTCTGCTTTTGGCATAAATAATAACACAATAAACCACACGGCAAATAGTATGCCTATACTTTTTTTTACCATTTGCATTTGAATTCCACCTGATACATTGAACCTGTATTATGCACTTCCAATTTCTGTATTTCTACAGGAAGATTCATGATTTTAATAATGAGTCTGTTAAATTCTTGTGCATTAAGCCCCTGAAATGAAGCTGTCAACTTTTTACCTTCTCTGTGCCATTTTACTTTTGAAGGAGAGACAAGTGTCTTAAGTTTTTCTACTTTTTTGCTTATCTTTTTATCTCCCCAAATTTTCTTCAGGGCTATTACATCTTTGAGTTCTTGTAAAGAAGATGCGGCACCAGAAGAGGCATTGTTTTGGTTAAATACCTGAATCTGTTTATAGCTAAAAGCAATAACAAGAAGTAAAAAGGCCAACCCTATGATGAGTTCATTTTTATATGCTTTTAACTGCATCATAATGTACCTTCTATCTTTAAATCATTACTATTAGCTATTTTGCTGGTAGTAAATTTCTCTTTTTTTGCCAACTCTTTTAACTTGCTTGTGACACTGGCATCTTTACACGAAAATTGTGCCTTAAATCGCTTATCATCTATCGACATGCTATTCAATTTAGAACCTTTAAATATCATATGAGAAAGTGACTTAATAACATCCCGCTTTTTACGTTCTTTGGTATCGATTGCTTTATATTTACTGGCAATATTCTTTCTTGTATATGAACTTTGTAAAGAAGGGTAGTTCTCTAATAATGTCTGCATTTCTGCTTCTTCTACTGCTTCATCTCCACCATAACGAGAGCCCTCTACAAAGTAAATTACAGAAAATAGTGCAAAAATAGCTGCAAGCGTATATGCCTCGTTTGTCGAAATAAAAGATTTTCCTCTGCCCTCGAAAGCTACACCTTTTTTAGGAATAAAGTCTTGTGTAATCTGCATAGGTTTTTCATCTGGATTAAGGGCGATTTGCGGGACGATTGTTATCGTACCTCCCAAATTTACCAATGCTTCTTTCTCTCCTAGTAGTACAGGATGAGTGAACTGTTTAGCAGACTGCTCCGCAAAGTATATTTTAGAAACTTTTTCAGGTAATATACCTTTTTCTTCCAAGAATGTTTTTATCTCTTCAGGATTATATGCAATACATAACCAATCTTCATCTTCTTTTTCTACAAAGTATTTATATTCCTCTGGATTTTCGAGTAATCCATCGAATAATGAAGGTACTATACGCTTAGCCTGATAACTGTATTTGACAGGAATCTCTTCTCTCTTAATCGTATAAAACTGTGGTGTCAACATTATGTTGACACCATCTTTATATTCTCGAGAAACCTGTTTCATATCTGCATGAATCAGTATGAGCTCTTTAGTGTTTTCCATGAAATTCAAAATATTTTGCCTCTCCCCTTATATAATCAAATGTAAACCTATATCCAGCACCATAATTTACACTGCACCGTGACTCTTTCAAAAAAGTACCTCCTGCCAGAAGATTCTTTTTCTCATTATAGTTTCCGCCGTTTGCATTGACAAAAGCTTGAAGAGAAGACTTTTCAAGTGAAGCCATCCACTCTCGTACCGTCCTCAAATCAATATCAAACAAATACGATATCAGCTCAGCAGAGCTGTATTCTGCATCTATCTTATCTGCATAATTGGAAAAACTAAAATATTTTCTCCATGGAACATGACCTATTTTTCGGTCATCTACTTCCATTTCATAACGTTTTATGATTTCAGCGAATTGTTGGTAAGATATAATACCGTGTTTTTGTATAAGTCTTCTTTGCGATTCTTGTACATATTTTTTACCCAAACCTATCTCTTCAAGAATCATTTCAAGTAATCTATCAGCATCTTCTAGCTCATACTGTTGTGCGAGTGTGTCAAAGAGTATTTGGGCTTCTTGAAAATGCTGTTGCTTGCCATTAACATGCTCCATAGCCAGCCAATTTACATTTATGCCTGCAGCAAGGGGGCGGCAGCGTAAAATTAAATTAAACCTTCCATCAGGGGTACGCAAAGAAAGCGGACGTTTATAAAGCCCTTTAAGAATAGTTTCTGGCTTTTGTCTGCTTTTCAGCTGGGAAAGAATATCTGCATAATAAATATCTGCCTGAATGAGTGCTTCTGTGGCCTGGGCATCTTCTTTTACCTTCGTAAAATAACTCAACAATACAATAGTTAAGGCAATGACCACAGAAAGCACAGAAAGGGTAATGATGAGTGCAAAACCTTTTCTGCCTCTTCCTATAGTAGTAGTGATATTTTTTATTTTATCCATCTAAAAGCTCTATTCAAGTAAAATTAATCCAAATATTATACCTAAGGAATATAAATGCATCGTCATACAAAACTCAGAACCGGTTTTTCATTGATTGAATTACTCATTGTAATTGTCATACTTGGAGGGCTCGTAGCTGTTGTTGCTCCAGGACTCATGGACTCGGCAGACCAGGCAAAACGTGATACGGTATGTCTTAAAATGAATGACCTACAAAAACGCCTTGACATGTTTAAGCTGGACAATGGAACATACCCTGACACAGAAGAGGGTTTTGAAGCACTCCTTTCTAACCCAGATACTGACAAATATCCGAACTATCGTGCCAAACCATACCTTAAAAAACTTCCTAAAGACTCATGGAAAACACCATTTGTCTACATCAAACAAGGGGATGGGTTTGAACTTATCTCCTTTGCTGCAGATAGAAAAGAAGGTGGAGAAGAAAATGCAAAAGATATTCTCTTTAGTACCTGTAATAAATAAGTAACTCCATGTATCTAAGACTAAACAATAAGATGCATAAGGGCTTCACGCTTATTGAGCTCCTTATTGTTATTCTTATCGTCTCTATAGTCTATGCTCTTGGTTTTTCTGGGGTTGAGCTAGATAAGGGAAAACCCAAAGCGCTCACCCCTCTTAATCTCAAAGAGACAATTACCAATGCTAAATGGTTCAATGGTAAAGTGAGTCTACTTTGTCTCAATCAGTGTAAAACCTGTCTACTGAGAAAAGATATTTCTTCACCGTACACACCCTACAGCAATGGTATTGACCTGAGCAATATTAAAGCCTACACCATAGATGCTAGTGATACACTAACACAAATAGAATATGAACGCTATAACGATAAAAAAATCTGTCTTAAAATGGATTTCTATCCTAATGGAAGTTCCACACAAATTATCTTGCAAAATAACAAAGGTACCTACTTCCTGCCCGCCTATTTTGAAGAGGCAAAACGCTTCGACTCTCCCGAAGATGCAAAAGAATACTGGTTGAAAAATACCAAGCTTGTCTCAAGCAGTGGAGACTACTATTGAAAACGTTAGTAAACAACACACATCTTCGTCCGGCATTTACGATTATTGAGATTTTAGTATCAGTGATTATCATCTCTTATTCTATCGTCTATGTACTCAAGATTCATACTTCCAACCATGAGCAAATTGTCTACCTTTCTGAACGTAATAAACGTTCACTTGAAGACTCACTCTATGTGACAAGAGATATTTTGAAATACCATAAAGACACCAAAACTGCCTATGAACTACTGCAAAGAGAGTTTAACATTAAAGAAGATAAAAGCCGTGAAATTTTGAAAAAAAATGAACGTAGTATTTTTATTCCTGAAGAGATTACTATTGTCCCTCCTCCTGAAACTCCTGGTCCTACAGCAGTTGTCAATGAAGTGAAGCTTAAAGGCATACATTCCTCAATCTATTGGCATTTTAAAGTTATCAGTTTTTAAGAACGTTTCTAGTCTTGGCTGTTTTAATATAAATAAAAAATAATCCTACTCCCGTACACAATAACAAGATATTTCCAACAATGTCATGGGACCAGTAGAAATCTTCATGTCCCTCCCCATTTTGAGTGATATGTACCACCCACAAAATACGGATAATATTCACCACGAAAAATGCAATATACCCCAAAATCATCCAGATTATTTTATGTTTAAAACGCGAGGGATAGGCTAAAATAGACGCATATAAAAATAAAATAGGTATCATCCCATTACATGCTTGCGTTATAACTATTTTGTAGTGTGGGTTCACCCAAATATCTATACCCTTTAACTGTTCAGGCTGCAAGAAAGCATTGAGTACGGCAAGTGTCCATCTATTTTGAAGCTGGTTGAGAGAGACTGAGAGTTCTGTCGTCGGTGCATAAAAGAGTATAAATAGCAGTATCAAAAAAAGAAAATAAAGTGCTATAAAACGTTTCATGGGACACTATAGCAAGATACAGCTAAAAAAGTTATAATACAGACAATTAAGATTAGGGAACCGCTAAAAATAGGTGATGCCCACAAGGACAGTAAGTATGCTTTTTAAGTATAAAGGGTTTGACAAAACAGGAAAAAAAGTAAAAGGCACGGTCACAGCTAGTTCTGTAGAAGAAGCTGGACAAAAACTGAAAACCCAAGGTATTTATCATGAAGGACTCAGCCCCACAAAAGAATTTTCATTAGAGGCTTTTTCTAAACGCCAAATGCCCGGAGAATTATTGGCACTCTTTTCTAAAGAGCTCTCTTCCTACCTTAACTCAGGAATGACCATTCTCACAGCGATTAAACTACTTGAAAATCAACATGAGGGGGAGAAAAGATATGTCTCTTTTCTCAACTCTCTAAAAACGATGATTGATGAGGGTAAATCACTTTTTAATGCACTGCAATCTCAAAAAGTATATGCCTTACCTGACTTTTATCTTCAAAGTTTAAATGTTGCAGGACAAAGTGGGAAAATGGTAGAGGTACTTACCAACATGGCAACCTTTTTCTCTGCACAAAATAAAGTACGGAAACAGGTAAAAGGCGCTATGACCTACCCAGCCATTATCTTTACCGTAGCCATAGGAATGACCTCATTCCTCATCGCATATGTTGTGCCCCAAATCACAGAAATTTTTGATGATACAGGACAAAAGCTTCCTCCTATTACACAATTTGTTTTAAGTATCAGTGATTTTCTAACAGCTCACTATATCGCGCTTATTGTAGGGTTTATACTTTTCATCGTCACCTTTAAACTGGCCTATGCAAAGATTGAAGGTTTTCACCGCCTTATTGATGCATGGCTTTTAAAAGTGCCTGTGCTTGGTACACTTATCCAAAATCATGAATTGGGAAGATTTTCATACATTCTTTCTCTCATGCTCTCTTCGGGAGTTGCTTATGCTCAAGCAGTACATCTTGCAAAATCTACGTTTGGGAACTATGGACTTAAAGATCTTTTTGAAAAAGCAAATATTAAAGTACAGGAAGGAAATAAACTTTCCAACTCTTTGCAAATGATAAAAGGGGTCAAACTCAAACGTAACTTTATGCAATCACTGGCATTGGGTGAAGAATCCAGTGAGGTTGCAAGTATCCTAGATAATATTTCTGCCCTTTACGCAGAAGAGAATGAAGATAAACTCAAGCTTCTTTTAGGACTTTTAGAACCATTTATGATGCTGTTTATCGGTGTGGTTGTTGGGGTCATTGTCTCTGCAATGTTATTGCCAATCTTTACTATGACACAAGGACTTCAATAAGATGAAACTTATCTCTTTTGCACTACTCATATCAGGATTACTGTATGCGGATACCATTGGAGGAGAAGTATCTCTTGGACTCTTTAATCACTCTGCCAAGGGAACGGCACGATATCAAGTGCTACACAGTGTAGGTATGTTAGATACCTTAGGGTATGGAGATAGCCAAGATATTTTTCTACAAGCATATATAGAACACCCTTTCTCACTTTTCCCTAATGTGAAATTTTCATATAACCCTCTTTCTCATAGTGATACTACAATTGTTTCAAACTTTTCGTGGGGAGACATTAACAACTATAATGGTCTCTTAGAGAGTAGCTTAGCCATGGACTATACAGATGCGACTTTCTATTATGAACTACTTGATAATTGGGTAGAACTAGATGCTGGATTTACTTTCCGATACCTCAATGGCACGATGAATGTACAAACCACAAGAGGGAATGACAACGTATCGTATTCGACACTGTTTCCTCTTCTCTATGGAAAAGCCCGTTTCAACGTACCAAACACTGACCTCTCTTTGCAAGCTGAAGCAAATATTCTCAGTCTCTCTTCTACTACCTCTTATGACTATGCATTGAGTGCTCGCTATACTTTGGAATTTGGGCTAGGTTTAGAAACAGGATATAAACTTTTTCATGTAGACAGTGATGACCTTGAAAATGGATTTCGTGTAGATACTTCTTTTTCTGGTGTCTATGCTGCCGCTATTTGGAATTTTTAATGGCAAAAATAGAAAATAAAAAACAGCGTTTTAGAGATGTTAAACAAGGCAAAGGGCAAGTAATGTCTTCCAAGCAAAAATCTATTAAGCCAAGAAGGCACTATGCAACTGCGGGCTTAAAAGTAAAAGCATTCTTAACTGATGCCTTTATGCTGCTCATGCCCATTATGTACATTGTCTTTTACCTTATTATGGATGGACGAGAAGGATTTGCTGCACATAGGTTACTAGGATGGATAGCTATTCTTATTCCTCTGGTTATTGTACAAACTCTCTTTATGTACAGCTCCTCTCAAACCCCTGGTTACCGTGCGTACAATATTAAAGTAATAGATGAGAAAACTGGGCAGAAACCTTCGTTATTTGGTATACTGTTTAGGAACCTTTCTGCTATTTTGTCTCTCTTTACTATTGTAGGCTGGGTCATGATGTTTTTTAGAAAAGACAGTAAAACACTGCACGATTTACTCTCAGCTACTGCTGTAGTGACTACCGATGCACCCAAAACCTAAACTGCTTTCTCCTCTTCTTGGAGCGTATTACTTTTTCTACTTTGCACTTGTGGGTGTCTATGTTATCTTTATGCCAAAAGCCCTACTGGACTTAGGGTATGCCCCTCTAGATGTCGGCATCATCTATGCGGCTGCTCCGTTTATGCGTTTTTTACTCCCGTTTGTTTTTAGACGCTACATATCACTTACTCCCAAGGTTTACAAACTTTCACTCTTGTTCACCTTTCTAGGAACACTCATTTTTTTACAAACGGTTCACGACTTTTGGTTTTATCTCATAGCCAACTTACTTTTTGGTGCTTCGATGGGTGTTTCACTCCCTTATGTTGAAACCATTGCCCTTGGAAGACTCTCCAAACATCTCTATGGGAAAGTGAGACTGTGGGGGTCATTGGGTTTTATGGGTATTGCTCTTTGGTTAGGTAAAATTCTCAGCTCCCCGATGGAAGCCTTATACTATCTTTCTGCTATGGCTGTACTGACTCTTATCTTTGGAAATTTTTTAACCAGATACGATACGATATCGCATGCTTCAGCCCAAGATGATGCCAGTTTTTCACTCAGCAAATATTGGGCATTTTGGGTTTCCATTTTTTTGATGCAAGTTGGCTTTGGAGGATTTTATAACTTTTTTACCATCTATGAAACGGCACATGCTATTTCACTTGAGATGACATCTTGGATGTGGAGCTTTGGTGTATTTTGTGAAATATTTATGCTCTATTTCCAAGGACCACTACTTCAACGTAACCTGCTCAACATCTTGCAGTTTGCAACACTAGTAACAGCCTTTAGATGGTTCATCCTCTATCTATACCCAGAGTCAACCCTTATTACCTTTGCCACACAGTCTTTACATGCTGTCTCTTTTGCACTCTATCACACAGCAGCCATAACCTACGTCTTTTCACTCTACACACAAAAAAAGTTGGCACAACAGTTTTTCTTGGGTATTGCTTTTGGTTTAGGTGGCTCAGTTGGGGCTATACTCTCAGGAAAGATTTATGGAGAGTATCTCTTTTTGGTAGAATCATTTATTACCTTTCTTGCCTTTCTTGTACTCCTTATTCACCAAAGACGTAAACATACTCTCATCACACAAGAGGAACTTTCATGAAACCTTATGATGTAGCTGTAATCTTTGCCGGAGGTAAAAGTTCACGCATGGGTCAAGACAAATCTTTGCTACCTTTTGGAAAGCACAAAACACTTACTGCTTTTCAGTATGAAAAACTTCAAACGCTTTTTAAAACAGTGTATATCTCAACAAAAGAAGAAAAGTTTGATTTTAATGCAAAGCTCATCAAGGACTGCTACAAAGAGTCTTCTCCTTTGGTAGGATTACTCTCTATTTTTGAAACACTTGATGTAGAGGAGGTATTTGTGCTTAGTGTAGATGCTCCTTTTGTTGACACAGAAGCAATTAAGCATATCATGAAAACAGATATAGAGGCGTATGATGCAGTCATTGCAAAAAGCCCAAATGGTATAGAGCCATTATGTGGACGCTATAAAAAGTCTATACTGTCCCTACTTCAGAAACATTATAGCGAAGAAAATCATAGACTACAAAATCTACTTCATGCAGCCAAAACATATACGCTTAGCTTTAAAGATGATGTACTCTTTACCAACCTCAATCATCCAGAGGAGTATGAAGAAGCCTTAAAGAGGCTTATCTAAGGTCATACATGTACCACCATCTATCATTTGTGTCATGAGCTTTCTAGAGAAGAAAACAAATTTTTCAAACAATGCAGAGTGGTATTTATCTTTATGGTATATCATCAAAAAGTCTCTTTTGCATTCAAAATCTTCAACATTCACTTGATGTAATTTTCCCTCTTCAAGTTCACTCTCTATAGAAATCTTAGAGATACAAGTCAAGCACTCCCTATTCATCAAGATACTCTTAATCGATTCTGTGTGTCCGAGCTCAAGGAAAACATTTAAATCGTCAACTTTTTCTTTAATATAGTCCAAGAAAACTTCTCTTGTTCCAGACCCTTCTTCTCTCAGTACCCAACGTTTATCAGCTATTTCATCAATGGTACAGGTTTTACAAAGATTTTTATCTGCAGTGACTACCAACAACTCATCTATCCCTATCTTTTCTTTAATGATGTCTGTACCACCAACAAAGCCTTCAACAAAGCCAATATCGATACTTCCCTCTTTAATCATCTCGGCAATCTCTTTTGTATTTCCCTCTTTAAGTGTAATTTTTACATCAGGATAAGAGCTCATATAGCTACAAATAATCGCAGGCATCAAGTAATCCACTATGGTTGTACTTGCCCCTACTCTAATCATTCCTTTATTTTCAGAATTTTTAAATTCATACTCTATATCGGCTAATTTTTTAAAAATGGGAGAGATTTCTTTATAAAAAGCACGCCCAACTTCATTTAAAACCAATTTTTTATTAATTCTGTCAAAAACAGGACGTCCCAATATATTTTCCAATTCTTTAATAGACATAGAAACTGCCGATTGACTCAGTTTCATCTCTTTCGCTACATTCGTAAGGTGTCCAGTGGCTACCACATTTAAAAATATATGCATTTGCCTAAGTGTTAATTTCATTGTTTTACTCATATTTTCATCGATTCTGTTGGTTTATTTTGACTTTTTACGTCATTTATTAGGTAATTATATCAAAATTATAGTAGAATTCGGCAAATGTTATCAATAATTTTGAATAAAAAAGGATTTATATGGCTTTTTCAGCAGAAAATCGTAAGGGTACCATGAGTGGTATTCTTTTTGTAGCTATCTTTGCTGCAGCGGCGACATACATCGCTGGTCTTGGACCAGTCAAAGCATTAGGACTCTCTCCCTTGGTAATAGGTATCGTTATGGGTATCTTCTATGCAAACACGCTGCACAACCAAATGCCAAAAGAGTGGCAAACAGGTATTACATTCTCAGGGAAAAAGATTTTACGTTTTGCCATTGTTATCTATGGATTTAGAATTACTTTCCAACAAATTGCAGAAGTTGGTATGGATGGATTTCTTGTATCACTCATCATGCTCAGTTCCACACTTATCCTTGGATCATGGGTAGGAACTAAAATCTTCGGTATGGAAAAAGACACTTCTATCTTGACAGCCTCTGGTGCAGCCGTTTGTGGTGCCGCAGCTGTTCTTGCTACAGAGCCTGTGCTTAAAGCAGAAGAATACAAAACAGCTATTGCTGTCTCTATGGTTGTTCTTTTTGGTACTATATCTATGTTCCTCTACCCTGTACTTTATACCACTATCATTGAACATGCAACTGGTTTCCTACATATGACTGCCAGAGAGTTTGGTATCTATGTGGGTGGAACCATTCATGAAGTTGCACAAGTGGTTGCCGTACCTGCTTCTGTACCTGGTGCACCCACTGAGATGGCAGATGCAGCAGTTATCGTTAAAATGACACGTGTTATTATGATTGCCCCTATGCTTATCGTGCTTGGTCTTTACCTTGCATGGTCAGCAAAAAAAGAGGGTGGAAGCAGAAATGAGAAGACAAAACTTGTTATCCCTTGGTTTGCTGTCTACTTCATCATGGTGGCAGGATTTAACTCATTCCATCTTATTCCACAAAATATTGTAGATATTATTAACGAAATAGATACATTCCTTCTTACTATGGCAATGACTGCTCTAGGTATGGGAACAATCTTCGCTAAATTTAAAGGTCTTGGACTTGCTCCTGTCTATACAGCACTTAGTATGTTTGTATGGCTTGTTGGTGGTGGATTTATCATTACAAAAACTGTAGTAGAGTTTCTCTAGTCTTAATCATTTTCTAGGAGCCTGTCGGACTCATCGGATTGAAGCGAAAAATTCACTCTTTTAGGTATATTTTTGGTTCGTTTGAGGCGAATAGCCGTAGCTATTTAACGAAAAGGAACTGAAAATAGGACAAAAGAGTGGATTTTGCAGCCAATCTTGCATGAATCCGACAAGCTCCTAGCATAGGGTAATGATGCCCTATGCTCTTCTTCTATAACTCAATGCTTCCAAAACATCTTTCTTCTCTATCTTCTCATGTTGATTCAAATCAGCAATCGTTCTAGCTATCTTTTTCACAGACCCAATACTTCGATGTGAAAGTGCAAATTTACTTATAGCTGTATGTAAAATATTTTGTGCTTCCGTGGTTAAGATACATACAATCTCTATCTCGGCCTCAGTCAGTTTACCATTGAGTCTTTTTTGTCCTCTTTTCTTTTGTTGAATGAACGCTTCTATGACTACTTTATGCATCGCAAAAGATGTTACATCAGAACAGTCTGTACTCTCTACCTCTTGCATCACAACAAACAGATCTATACGGTCTAGAAAAGGATCAGAGAGCTTATTTTTATAACGTTTTATCTCTTGTTCTGAACACCTGCATGCTTTAACTTTAGAAAGTAAATTCCCACAAGGACAAGGATTTTGAGCGGCAACAAACATAATATCGGCATCATACTCAATTTTACTCTGGACACGTGCTATAAGCACTTTTCTGTCTTGAAGTGGTTCTCGCATAGCTTCAAGTATATTCTTTGAAAAGTGCGGGATTTCATCGAAGAACAGTATGCCAGAACTCGCTAAAGCGACTTCTCCTATTTTGGCTTGTCCCGAGCCACCACCAAAGATAGATGCAGAGGTTGCCGTATGGTGAGGGCTTCTCATGGGACGTTTGGCTCTAAAATCTGGCTCTTGACCATCTAAAAACTGATGCTTTGCAATGGAAAGCAGTTCTACCTCTTCCATGGGAGGCAAGATGTCTCTTATACGCTTGGCTATCATACTTTTTCCACAGCCAGGGTTTCCCTCCATAAAAAGGTTATGCATACCTGCTGCGGCTATCATGGCTGCACGTTTTGCTACCATTTGCCCTTTCACTTCTTTAAAGTCTCCCTCATACTCTTCTTCATAATAGTAGACTTTATTTGCTATTTTTAGCTGTTTTGCATCATAATCAAATTGTTTCACATTAGCTTTGAATGTGCCACTTTTTAAAAGACTTATCGCTTCATTTAATGTATCCACGGCGACAAACTCAACACCCGATATATGACTTAAGTAGACTATCGCCTCTTGTGGCACAATGGCTCTTTTAATCACTCCTTGTTCTTTCAAAGAAAGAATCAGAGGAAAAATCATGGATGAACTTTTTACCCTGCCATCGAGCCCGAGTTCACCAAAAACAAATAGACCCTTTTCTTCAAAACTTTTTTTATTAAGTGCCACAAGCAGTGCCAAAGGAAGATCAAAATGACTTCCACTCTTTTTGATTTCTGAGGGGCTCAAGCCAATTGTGATTTTTAGTGGAGGAAACACAAATTCATTCACAAGTAACGCAGACTTTACACGCTCTTTTGCTTCTTGTATATCAGAATTTGCCAAGCCTACTACCGCAAATCCAGGTAAGCCTTTTGTGAACGTCGCTTCCACTTCTATAACCTTCGCATTCACCCCTTCTAAAGTTGCCGAAGTGAGACGATTGACAATAGCTTCTTTTTTAGGTTTTTGTTTTACTTTTTTTACTTTTGGTGGTGTACCACTATCAATTTTTGCATTCATGACCATAGTGTGACATAATTTTAAAAAGAGCTGCAAAAATATTGCAAATTGACATATTTCTTAAAATATCTCAAATAATATACTTCACATGCAAATTTGAATCATCATGATATATGATATAATCTTTCCAAATAAAATATACAAAAAAGGTTACCGATGACTCTTGTTACGGGAGGAGCTGGATATATTGGCTCTCATACATCTATATTACTCATAGAAGCGGGGTATGATATTGTTATTTTTGACAACTTTTCCAATGCTTCTTTGCTTGCACATCAGCGTGTTGAAAACATCGTAGGTAAAAAAATCCCCTTATTTAAAGGTGACATCCGAAACAAAGAGGATTTGAATGCAGTTTTTACACAATACGACATTAAAAGTGTGATACATTTTGCTGGTCTCAAAGCTGTGGGAGAGTCTGTAGAAAAGCCCCTAAAGTACTATGACAACAATGTTATAGGCACACTTACTTTATGTGAGATAATGCAGGCACATGGATGCAAGTCCATCATTTTTTCATCTTCTGCTACTGTGTATGGTGACCCTGAGCGCACGCCAATCACAGAGGACTTTCCTCTTTCTGCAACCAACCCCTATGGTAGATCCAAATTAATGATTGAAGAGATTTTACATGACCTTTATGTTTCTGACCCTACTTGGCAAGTTATCTTACTACGTTATTTTAACCCTGTAGGCGCACATATCTCAGGAGATATAGGAGAAGACCCTTCAGGTATTCCCAATAACCTTATGCCATTCATTGCACAAACTGCCGTAGGAAAAAGAGAGAGTCTCAGTGTTTTTGGAGACGACTATGACACTATAGATGGTACTGGAGTCAGAGACTACATCCATGTGATGGACTTGGCAGAAGGTCATGTCAAAGCCTTAAAGGTACTCCCTACGATATATGAGGTCATCACCATCAATCTTGGTACAGGTAAAGGATACTCTGTGCTAGAAATGGTAAAAGCATTTGAAGATACCTCGGGAAGACCTGTGCCTTATCATATCGCACCCAGACGTGCTGGTGATATCGCCACATGTTATGCAGATGCCAAGTATGCAAAAGAGATACTAGGATGGGAAGCAAATCGAGGCATAGAAAAGATGTGTGCAGATACATGGAGATGGCAGTCTCAAAACCCAAATGGATACAAAGAAAACTAAAATCATCCCCCCCCCCAAAGGAAACCTATGGATTATATAGAATTAGCAATGAAACGTGCAAAAGAGACGAATTGTTCCACGGACACCAACTTCTTTCAGGCACTCAAAGAAGTTTTGGTTTCCATTCGTCCTTTAATGGAAAAACATCCTGAATATAAAACACAAAATATTATAGAACGTATTATCTCTCCAAACAGAGCTATATACTTTAAAATAGAGTGGCTCGATGACAGTAACAATATTCACGTAAACAGTGGCTATAGAATACAGTTCAATAATGCTCTTGGTCCTTACAAAGGCGGTGTGCGTTTTCACCCTTCGGTTAATCCGGATATACTCAAATTTCTTGCTTTTGAGCAAATTTTTAAAAATGCCATTACCGGATTACATATAGGAGGTGCCAAAGGTGGTGCTGATTTTAACCCAAAAGGCAAAAGTGATAAAGAGATTATGAAATTTTGTCAAGCATTTATGACAGCATTTTACAACAGTCTTGGTTCAGACATTGATGTACTCGGAGGAGACATCGGCGTAGGTGCACGAGAAGTAGGGTACCTCTTTGGACAATATAAACAATTGACCAACTCCTATAACAGTATTATTACCTCTAAACCTCTCGCGTTAGGGGGTAGTCTAGGACGTACTGAAGCAACAGGATATGGGCTCATTTACTTTACTCAAACCCTGCTTGAAGATATGGGAGAAACCTTAAAAGGGAAAATATGTACCATCAGTGGAAGCGGAAATGTTGCCATTCATGCCATAGAAAAGCTCTATGACTTAGGTGCCGTACCTGTGACCTGTTCTGACTCTAGAGGAGCCATACATGACAGTAATGGTATTGATTTAGATTTGCTAAAGAAAATAAAATTAGAAAGACGTGCCTCACTAGAATACTATGCCCATGAACGTAAAAGTGCTTCTTATGTGAAAAAAGAAAATTATGTCGGAGGAAGTAGTCATGTATGGGATATCCCTTGTTTCGCAGCTTTCCCTTGTGCTACTCAAAATGAGTTGGGGGTCACTTGTGCTAAAAAACTTGTTCAAAATGATGTAAAAATCATCGCAGAGGGAGCAAATATGCCAACCACGCCTGAGGCCATAGAGGTCTTTCAAAAAAACAGTATTATTTTTGCACCTGCTAAGGCAGCAAATGCAGGAGGAGTTGCTGTATCTGTTTTAGAAATGGGACAAAATAATTCACTCAAGTATCTTTCATTTGAGCAAGTAGATAAAAGGCTCAAAGGGATTATGTCAAATATCTATAACAACATTAAAATAACATGTGATACCTATGACTTGGAGATGGATCTTATCTCAGGAGCAAATATATTGGGTTTCAAACGCGTAGCAGATGCGATGATTATGCAGGGGGTTTAAACCAACCCCTCTTTTAATTTACGCTTCCATTCTTTTTCAAACTTTTTACGTTTAATGTATGAGAGTTTTTCTATAAACACTTTTCCCTCAAGATGATCCATCTCATGCTGCATTGCTACAGCTAAAAAATCATCATCTTCAATAATCTTCTTTTCACCATGTCTGTCAAAATATTCTACTTTTACATGTTTTGCACGTTCTATATCTTCATAAACACCAGGAATGGAAAGACACCCTTCCTGAAATTTCTCCGTACCATCGTGTTCAATGATGACAGGGTTTATCATCTCTAAAGTATTTTCTTTAGGTTGGTCATGCTCCCCATCTTCATCTTCTAGTGGAATATTGATAATAAGCGCACGCGTATCAACCCCTACTTGAATGGCAGCCAATCCTACACCATTACGTGCTCGCATAGTCTCATACATATCATCGAGTAGATCATGCAACGCCGCATCAAAAGAGGTCACTTCTTTTGAAATGAGTTTGAGTCTTTTATCTGGATAAACAACTATTTCCCGAATCATACTTGACCTTTACGCAAAACTCTTTGTGAGTACTTTGTCAATGAGTCCATACTCGACAGCTTCTTTTGAAGACATAAAATTGTCACGCTCTGTATCTTTCTCTAGCTGTTTTGCTTTCTTACCACAGTTCTTTGCCATAATTTCATTGAGTGAATCTTTCAGTCTCTGGATCTCTTCTGCTTGTATCTGAATGTCTGTAGACTGCCCTTGTGCACCACCAGAAGGCTGGTGAATCATAATACGTGCATTGGGTAAGGCATAACGCTTCCCTGGTGTACCAGATGAGAGTAAAAAAGCACCCATAGAGGCAGCCTGTCCCATACAGATAGTGACGATGTCTGGCTTAATATAGTTCATTGTATCAAACATAGAGAGCCCAGAGGTAATCACCCCTCCTGGAGAGTTAATATAGAAGTAGATGTCTTTATCTGGGTCTTGCGCTTCAAGAAAAAGAAGTTGCGCCACAATAGTAGATGCTACTTGGTCATTCACTTCACCACTTAACATGATAATACGGTCTTTTAAAAGACGTGAATAGATATCGTAAGATCTCTCACCTCTACCTGTTTGCTCTACAACGTATGGAATATAACTCATAATGTGCCTTTGTTAATATATAGTTAAATAGATTTTAAATCAACTCAAATATACATTAAAATAGTTAATAGATAAGGTGCGTTAGCAAACGCACCCTACATGTTAGTTTTCTAAACCTAACATTTTACCAAAGAGTTTATCTTCAATCATTCCCATTTTTACAGCAGGAAGAAGGTTGTTTTCTTGGTAGTATTTAATCACTTGTTGTGGATCTTGTCCAGACATCATTGCTTCATAATAAATCGCTTGAGATACTTCTTGGTCATCTACAGTAATTTCTTCTTTTTTAGCCAATGCATCTACAATAAATGTTGCTTTCACTGAATCTATAGCATCTGCTCTTACAGAGTCACGAAGTTCATTAATTTTCTCTTCATTATCTTTGTATGTTGCAAGCTCTTCTTCTGTCATCTCTTGTGCTTTTGCATTGATTTTAGCATCTATTTCTTGCTCAACAATGTTATTTGGAAGTGCAATATCAAATTTGTTTACAAGTGCTTCAACCATTTTTGGTTTTAAATCTTCATTATATACTTTTGAAAGTGCTGCTGTTTCTATTTGCGCTTTTACTTTTTCTTTCAGTTGGGCAAGTGTTGCTTTTTCATCATTAAGAAGTTTTTGTGCCAATTCATCATTGATTTCTGCTTCTCCCTGCTCTTGAATCTCATGAAGCGTTACTTTAAATGTTGCTTCTTTCCCTGCAAGTTCTGCTGATTGGTATTCTTTAGGGAATGTCACAATAACATCTTTTTGTTCATCATATTTCATACCGATGATTTGCTCTTCAAACCCTGGGATAAATTGACCTGAACCAATTTTAAGATTGAAGTTTTCAGATTTACCACCATCAAAAGCTACGCCATCAACAAAACCTTCAAAATCAATTACTGTCATATCACCATCTTTCACCATACGTTTACGTTTGATTTTTGTAAATGGTGCTTGCTCTTTAGCCATCTCTTCAAGTTTTGCTTCTACTTCTTTGTCGTCAGCTTTTGGTTTCTCGAATACAGGTACTACATCCATGTAACCTTCAAGATCAAACTCTGGTTTCGTAGAAACTTCTACTTCTACTTCAATACCTGCGTCTGTTTTCTCATATTTTTTAAAGGTAGGTTGTCCAATCATATCTATAGCATTGATACCCGCTTCAGCAATTCCTGCATCAATAAGCTCTCTAAGTGCTTCACCTTCAGCGTCTTGTGCAAGTTTATCACCATGCATTTGTTTTACCACAGCAACAGGTACTTTACCAGCTCTAAAACCATCTACCTTCACTTCTTTGGCTGCTTGCTTTGCCAGCTTTTCTACATTTGCATCAATTGCTGCTGCATCAAGTGTACCACTTACAATGATATTTGCATCATCTACTTTGTTTACTGTAACTTTCACTACAATCCTTTGTGTTTATAATTCCGTGATTTTATCTAAAATATGTTGAAATACGAATAATAGTATAGAAAAGGATAAAAAAAGAGTGGATTATTTGGAGTAAAATGAGGTATATAGACATAGCAAAAAATGCCATGTCTAATTAAGTTATAGAACTTAGTTTGTTGATTTTTGAAGAAGTTTGAAACCCATCTCTTCAAAAGTTTGTACAACCTCAGCATCAATTTTTCTCATGTAATCGATACGTTTTTGGTCTTTAAAGTTAAGTGCATTAATCCAGTTATCTACACTTGCATATCCTACGTGAAGCTCGTTTGTTCCTTTTGGAATGTAGAAATAAACTGAACATGGTGCAAACATACCTGCTTCAGGGATACCTCGGTTGAAGATAGAATTAGAAAACTCAAAGTGACAAAGAAGTGAAACCCAGTATGCATCATATTTATCAAATGCCATATCTCTATCTTCATACTCAAACTTATAGTCAATAAATCCAGCGATAATAAAGTTGTGCTTAGAGAAACGTCCATCATGGTCTGCTACAAAGTCTTCTATAAATTCTTCTAAATCATCTGGTTTATCAAACTTTTTAACTAACTTAGTTAGACCTTTTTCTGGAAGTGGTTTTGTATGCTCAAATTTCTTTGTCATTGTTGGTTTCATCTCTTTATTAACAAATGCATCCCAACCAGTAATCATATCTGTAAATTCTTTACGTGTATCTGCATTTTTTTCACCAATAATATCAAGCATTGTATTTGGTGCCAAATGCCCAAACCATGTATTGTCATCATTTTTTGTATCAAGCGTTTTGTATACTAAAAAGTTAAATGGTGCGTATGCCCCAAAGTCTGGGTTAGCAAGAAGAAGATTTCTTAATTTATCTATGTTTACCAGACCAAAGAAAGAGATCATCTCTACACCTTTTTCCTTGAACTTTTCATAGTAAAACTTCTCAATATGCGTATTGGCAGCTACTGTTGAAAAACCTATTGTACCTATTTTCCCCATAAGAGTTTTAATCTCTGCCTCTTTGTTACCATGAAGACCTTGAAGCTCCGCTGTAAGCTGTGCTTTCACCATATTTGACTGTACATCTGCCTGTGCAATTCCTGCTGTCATAAGACAAGCTAGTAGTATATTTTTTAACTTCATATTTATTCCTTTTATAAATTAGTGCAAATATGATAATGTAAATTATATTAAGTAAGGGTTAATAAGCATACTATTTAATTATTTTGAAAAACACTCTTTTTTTATATAAAAAATTTATTCTATTAAAAAAATATAGCTTATCTATAAGAGTTTGATATAATCCCTCTATGAAAAATAAATGGCACAATTCCCACCAACAAATAAATTATTGGTATAAAAGACATGGACGCACTAATTTGCCTTGGCGTACAACTAATGAACTCTATCATATATACCTCTCAGAGGTGATGCTTCAGCAAACACAAGTCAAAACAGTACTTGAACGTTACTACTTTCCCTTTCTAAAAAAGTTTCCTACACTTAAGGCTTTAGGTGACGCTAACTTAGATGATGTGCTTAAAATGTGGGAGGGGCTTGGGTATTATACTCGGGCTAAGAATTTGCATAAGACGGCTGGGTTATTGACCAAACAAGGGCAAGCACGAGGCATTGCCCCTACCTTGCCATCAAATATAGATGAACTCATTAAACTTCCTGGTATTGGTAAAAATACGGCGCATGCAGTGGCTGCCTTTGCCTACAAAAAACCTGTACCTATCATGGAAGCCAATGTGAAACGTATACTTTGTCGGCTACATACACTCAAAACTCCCACAGATAAAGAACTTTGGAACATTGCTTATGACTTTGTGGACAAAAAAAACCCTTTTGACTATAACCAAGCTATGATGGACATTGGGGCTACGGTTTGTACACCTAAAAGCCCCTCATGTGAAGTATGCCCTCTTAGCAATATATGTCAAGGAAAAGATGAGCCAACACTTTACCCTACAAAGAAAAAGCGGCTTGTACCCATCAGAGAATAAAACATTATGGTATCAGTCTATAATGAAAAACTTTCAATGATACAAAGAAGCGGAAAGTTTCTGCATGGACTTTGGGGCTTTCCTTCTATCCAAGTGCCACTCTGTGCTTCAGACTACATTGGTGAAGTCACACATGCCTATACACATTTCAAGCTCATATGCAAAGTCTATGTGTATGAGGAGCTTGACAAAGAACAGAACAACTATTTCACATCTAAAGAGATACGCAAACTTGCCATTTCAAAAGTAGATGATAAAATACTTAAATTGTATTTAGATACAATTAGCTCAAATAACTATTAGGTTTGATGATGAATAAAGAAGAAGAATTTGAACAAGCAGTAACAAAAGTACTTGAACTCTTAGGAGAAGACCCAAAGCGTGAGGGTTTACTCAAAACGCCAAGTCGTGTAGCAAAAGCACTAAAGTTTCTTACAGAGGGCTATGACCAAGACCCTGAAGAGATACTCAACCAAGCGCTTTTTACCACAAGCAATGATGAGATGGTACTTGTACGTGATATAGAATTTTACTCCATGTGTGAGCACCATATGTTGCCCATCATCGGACGTGCTCATGTAGCATACATTCCCGATGGTAAAGTCGTAGGGCTTTCTAAAATCCCTCGTATTGTCAATGTCTATGCCAGACGCTTGCAGATACAAGAGCAGATGACTGAACAAATAGCTGATGCTATCTTGCAAACCATCAAACCAAAAGGGGTCGCAGTCGTTGTGCATGCGCGCCATATGTGTATGGAGATGAGAGGGGTGCAAAAAATCAACTCTACCACTGTCTCTTCAGCGCTTCGTGGACTCTTTAAAAGTGATGAACGTACACGTAATGAGTTTTATAATCTTATCAATACCCCTACACCATCTAACTTTTAATCTATATCAACAAATAAGAGAGGATTTCTCTCTTTAAAAATTTACTTTAGCAACCATGCCAATGCTTTTTCTCTCTCTTTAAAAAATTTCGTTTTCCCTTTCATAAGGTGACTCATCATATTTACAGAGACTTCTTCCCATTTCTTGTTTCCAACGATTGCCATCTTATCAAAGGCATTACGATGTTTGATACCAAATTTCATATCATCCCATGCTGCTAAGAACTCCCATCCTTTAAATTTTGTCATGTCTACCAACAAATCGACCTCAAGTCCCTTCGCTTCTTTTAAGGCTTTATCTATCATTGGTACAAATAATGTATAATCTTCATCTTTTAGTTTTCCCAACATTACCACTTCTATAAAAACGTTCTTTTTAGTCCGTTTAATTGCTATACCTATACCATGTTCTTTAATTTTTGTAGCCATTGTATAATCCTTTCATGCTAATCTTATTCTCTATTATATAACTTTCTCTCCTTCGTTACAATTGACCTACATCAAGGGCATTTAATCTAATTGAGAGTAAAATACTCCTCTTTAAAAAGCATTTTTATGTTATATTAAGAATAACAGCGTACTATGCAGAAAATCAATTAGGACTAAATAGGTCTTAATTAAAACGAAACCCGTTTTTAAAGGAATAAAATGACCGTATATTTAGACAACAATGCCACAACTATTGTGGATCCACATGTCTTTGAAGCTATGGAGCCTTACTTTGTTCAAAAGTATGGTAACCCCAATTCACTGCACCTCTTTGCATCCCAAACACATCCTGCCATCAAGCAAGGAATGGAAAAAATCTATGCAGGAATCAACTCACCTAGAGATGATTCTGTCATCATTACTTCTTGTGCAACTGAAAGTAACAACTGGGTACTGAAGTCTATCTATTTTGAATACATCCTTACTAGTAAGAAAAACCATATTATGGTTTCTGAAGTGGAGCATCCATCAGTTATAGCTACGGCTAAATGGATAGAGAGTATGGGTTGTAAAGTCACCTACTTGCCTATCAACAATGAAGGTATTGTCGATGTACAGTCTGTAAGAGACAACATTACTGACAAAACAGCTTTGGTTTCGGTGATGTGGGCAAACAACGAAACAGGTGCCATTTTCCCTGTAGAAGAGATAGGTGATATTTGTGAAGAGCATGGTGTACTTTTTCACACTGATGCGGTACAAGCCATAGGAAAACTTCCTGTGAATGTACAGTCATTCAATGTAGATTATCTTACTTTCTCAGCACACAAGTTTCATGGACCTAAAGGTGTAGGTGCTTTGTATGTAAAAAAAGGTAAAGAGTTGATGCCTCTACTTCATGGTGGCGCACAAATGGGTGGGTACCGTTCTGGCACACTCAATGTTCCTGGCATTGTCGGTATGGGTAAAGCCATCGAGCAAGCCATTGATGCACTTGACTTTGAGATGTCAGAAGTGAGAGAACTCAGAGATGATTTTGAAGATGAACTTCTTAAAATCAAAGATACCTTTGTCGTCACACCAAGAAACAAGAGAACCCCTAACACCATCCTTATCTCATTTAGAGGGATAGAGGGCGAATCTATGTTATGGGACTTAAACCGAGCTGGCATAGGAGCTAGTACAGGATCTGCCTGTGCTTCGGAAGACTTGGAAGCCAATTCAGTCATGGAAGCCATAGGAGCTGCGGAAGACTTGGCACATACGGCCATTCGTTTTTCTCTAAGCCGTTACACCACACAAGAAGAGTTGGACTATACACTGGATGTTGTGAAAAAAGCCGTAGAGAGACTTAGAGGTATTTCAAGCTCTTACGCTTATGCACCAGAAGGTCATGAGAGTGGATTAGACGCTCACCATTAATAATTAAAGGGCAACCACAAGGGGATTGCCCCTACATAATGCGTAGGGGTGCCCCTTGTGGGTACCCACAAAACAAAGGAAATAACATGGGAATAGATAGTTTAGTAGGCGGTACCATCTGGGATGAGTACAGCAACAAGGTTACAAACCTTATGAATAACCCACAAAATATGGGTGAGATTACAGAAGAACAAGCAGACGAAATGGGCGCTAGGCTCATCGTTGCAGACTTTGGTGCAGAGAGCTGTGGAGATGCTGTGCGTCTTTACTGGGCAGTAGATCCAAAGACAGATAAAATTCTTTTGTCTAAATTTAAAAGTTTTGGTTGTGGTACTGCTATTGCCTCTTCAGACACGATGGCTGAACTTTGTAAAGACAAAACAGTAGATGAAGCTGTAAAAATTACAAATATTGATGTAGAAATGGCTATGCGTGACGATGTAAACACACCTGCCGTGCCGCCACAAAAAATGCACTGTTCTGTTATGGCGTATGATGTCATAAAAAAAGCAGCTGCACAGTACAAGGGTGTAGATATGGAGAGCTTCGAAGAAGAAGTAATCGTCTGTGAATGTGCACGTGTGAGTCTCTCTACACTTCAAGAGGTTATCCGTCTTAATGACCTTACTACAGTTGAGCAGATTACAGACTATACCAAAGCGGGTGCATTTTGTAAATCATGTATCCGCCCTGGTGGTCACGAAGAGAAAGACATCTATCTTGTAGACCTTCTTGAAGAGTATGAAAAAGAAAAACTTGCAGGCAAAGCATCATTAGGTAATGACACTGCACCTACTGGAGACTTTGCTAGTATGACTATAGTGCAACGTATTAAAGCTGTTGATGCTGTAGTAGATGCAAATATCAGACAAATGCTCGTCATGGATGGTGGAGATATGGAAATTTTAGACATCAAAGAAAATGGTGAAAACTTTGACATTTACATCCGTTACTTAGGTGCATGTTCAGGATGTGCAAGTTCCGCTACAGGTACACTCTTTGCGATTGAAAACATTTTAAAAGAGAAACTTAGCGACAAGATAAGAGTTTTACCAATCTAAGTTATTCACATTCCTTTTTCCCTTTACCTATAAAGTAGGTTATAAAACCTACTTTATAGTATTTACCCTACCCTTTGTAAATCATCTAAAGTAACCTTTCCACTGTCTATAAGTTTTAGTAAAATGTCTAGTGGTTTGCTCTGTGCCTTTTCACCTGTTTCATATTTATGAAAAGCGCGTACCCCACCACCAAATATAACTGAGGCTTTTTCTTGGGTGAGTTTGAGCCTTTTTCGTACAGCCCTTATCTCATCAGTTGTGAGCAGATGATCTACTTCTCTTTTAAAATCAGCTATCGCTTTTTGTGATGCTTTCAAATCTTTTGGAGAAAGATACCCTTCCCACAAATTGACATGTTTTGTATTTTTTTGACAGAATGCCCATTATGTTAATGGGCAAATCCCGATTAAAACGGACGTTTAAGTTTCAGAGCATTTCTACTAACCTTAAATAGATTAGGCAAAGCCCTATTTTACAGGATTTACGTGTTTAAGGTTAGTTATTTTAGAGTGAAAATTTAAAACAATCTCTCATCAGAATATAGGTCAAAATATATGCCAAGAGCGTTTACAATATGTAGGGCAACCCAACCTGTATATCTTTAAAATAGAGAGTAAATATTTACATATAACGTTATATGTGATATACTATTTTATGATAAAAACATTTAAGTGTAAAGAGACTCAGAAAATATATAAAAGAGAGTTCTCTAAAAAACTACCACAAGACATACAAAGAACAGCCTATAAGAAACTTCTGATGTTAGATGCTTCTATAGATGTGGATGATCTTAAAATCCCACCTGCAAATAGGTTGGAGAAATTATCTGGAAACAGAAACGGTCAGTATAGTATACGCATCAATAAACAGTACCGTATCTGTTTTATGTGGGAAAATGCTTTTGCATTTGATGTTGAAATAGTAGATTATCATTAAGGAGAAAGTATGAGTAAAATAACACCTATACATGCTGGAGAGATACTCCTAGAAGAGTTTATGACACCTTATAAACTTAGCCAAAATGGATTGGCTAAAGGACTGCACGTCACACCAAGACGCATCAATGAGATAGTCAATAAAAAAAGAGC
>JALXBG010000025.1 GCA_026991605.1 Sulfurovum sp. | reverse complement strand
TGGACTCTAAAGACCGCATACGTGAGCCTCGTGTCCGTAAAACTTTTTTAGATAAAAACCCACACATCAAAGATGCTTTTGCAGACAAGCTTGAACCCTTTAACGATGAGTTTTTGACGTGTGATGTTGATACTGCTACAAGCATCGCTAGCATGAAACTAGATGAGATTAAAAAGAAGTATGGTGGAGACAGTTTTTGTGCCATAGGAGGCGCTAGAACCTCTTGTGAGTCTGCTTATGCCTTCCAGAAATTTTGTCGCGAAACGATGGACTCTCCACATGTAGACAACTGCGCAAGAGTCTGTCACTCTCCAAGCCTTAAGGGGATGCGTGCGACTATGGGGGAAGGTGCAGCTACCAACCCTTATAATGACATCTATGAGACAGAATTTATGGTAGTCATTGGTTCTAACACAATGGAGGCACACCCTATCATCGCGAATCGTATAGTCAATGTTGCAAAACAGCACAACAACTTAGCTGTGATTGATGTACGTGAAACGAAGCTTGCAAAACTTGCAAAGCATAACTGTGTGATTCCTTTTGAGTCTAATTTACTCGTACTGAATATGATGGCGTATGTGATTATAGATGAAGAGTTATATGATCAGAGTTTTATAGACAATCGTACCAAAGACTTTGATGCCTTTAAAGAGAAAATACTAAATGACCCTTATGCTAACCCAGAGTTTTTCAAAAAAGTAGAAGGGTATGAGTACCTAGCAAAGATGATACCTAACATTGCTAGAGAATATGCAGTGAAAAAGTCTATGATTTTCTGGGGTCTTGGGATTACCCAAAACCTAGATGGTTCTCATGCAGTGATGGCTATTACCCACTTGGCACTCATGACAGGAAATGTAGGTAAAACAGGTGCAGGACTTATGCCTCTACGTGGACAGAATAATGTACAAGGAGCGTGTGATATGGGATGTCTTCCATACTTTGCCCCAGACTATCAAAAGCCAAAGGTAGAAGGGCTTATGACGCCACAGCTTATAGATGGTATGTTAGATGGTCGTATTAAAGCGTTAATCGCTATGGGCGAAGATATTACACATATTCACCCAAACATAAATAAAATAGACAAAGCCATGGATGAACTGGAGTTTTGTATGGTACAGGACTTGTTTATGGTAGATGTGACGAAAAAAGCAGACATCGTCATAGGGGTGAAGTCTGCCTATGAAAAGACAGGGGTCTATGTGAACGCGATGCGTAGACTACACCTCTCTCAGCCACTGGTAGAGTCTGACTTGCCAGATGACTGGGAAGTGCTTACACAAATGGCAGACAAGCTGGGAGATGGTGAAAATTTTAACTTTAAAACCAGTGAAGATGTATGGAATGAAGTAAGAGAGGTTGCCCCTATACGTTTCTCAGGTGCGAACTACTACAGACTTGAACGTCACCGTAAACGTGGAATGCAGTGGCCTATCTACAATGAAGATACGCCTATCTTGCATCTGCTTGACTTCCGTACAGAGGATGGACTTGGAAAGTATGTCTACAAGCAGTATGAACCTCGTGGGCAAGTACAAGAGATACTCGATGGTACTTTTTATAAAGAGAGTTATGAGGGGTACTACCTTACCACCGGACGTACATTGGCACACTACAACAATGCAGCGCAAACCAAACAGACAGATAAACTCATGCGCAAGTATGATGAAGATCTGCTTTTAGCACCACTGGAAGATGAAGTCAAACTGGGTGACAAGGTCATACTCAAGTCAGAGTATGGAGAGAGTGAAGCCCTTACTGTGAAATTTACAAACAAAGTAAAATCACGCACACTCTTTTGTACTTTCCACCATGCAAAAAGCCGTATCAACGCTGTCTTTGGAGATGAAGCAGACGAACTCATCTGGACAGCACGCTTTAAGTCTATCAAAGTAGATATTATCCCTGTGGGGGATGAAGTAGCTTGTGGGTAGAGACGAAGGTTACGAATTGTGACCTTATAATTCTTTTGGTTAAAAATATGACAATTTGACATATTTTTAACTTCTTTCTCTTTTTTATTTTATACTTCTCTTATATTAAAACTTGAAGTCGCAATTTGCGACTTCAAGATAAAGAGGAGAATAGATGCGTGAACTTCCCAAACTTTTCGGAGACCAAAGTGAAACCCTTGCGACACAGTTTTTAGAACAAGAGGGCTTTGTAATTTTAGAGCGTAACTACTTTGCCAGAAAACTTGGCGAGATAGACATCATCGCCCAGCAAGAGGATGTACTTCATTTTATAGAGGTCAAGAGCGGGAAGTCTGAGACTTTTGACCCTGTCTATAATGTAACACCTGCGAAGCTTCGCAAAGTCATCAACTCTGCACAGTACTATCTAAAAGTCAAACAATTAGATTTGGCTTTTAGTATAGATGCACTCATTGTACGTGGTGATGAAGTGGAATTTATAGAGAATGTTACGCTATAATCGTATTCAATAAATATAAAAAGGTACGCTTATGCAACTAACAGCTGAACAATTGGCACAATTTAACAAAGACGGCTTTATTGTTTTGCGTAATTTTTTAGATGCGAAAAGTTGTGATAATATCTTAAGAATGGCACAAATAAACTTAGATGCCAAGATAGAACCCATAGAGACAGAGATAGGCTATGACAGTAGAGATAAAGAGTATCGCACTTCTGTGACTGACTATAGTTCTCATGCTAAGGAAGAGCATATTACCGTGCGTAGATTACGTCAGGTTTATAACCGTGATGCTCTGTTTAAGGCATGGATGGAAAATATAAAAATTCGTCCTATTTTGCAACAAGTACTAGATAAGCAAGTGGTAATCACTACGGCACACCATAACTCCATTATGACGAAGATGCCTTTTTACAGTACTGCTACAGCTTGGCATCAAGACAGACGGTACTGGCGATACAGTGATGACAACTTGGTAAGTGTATGGCTGGCACTCGATGATGAACATAGTGAAAACGGAGTATTAGAGTTTATACCAGGTAGTCACACCATGAAGTTTTCCCCAGAGCAGTTTGATGATAAAGAGTATTTTTCCGAAATAAAAGAAGAGAATAAAAGAATAATAGCAACAAAAGTCTCTACAGATTTACAAAAAGGTGATGTGGTACTTTTTCACTCTTTGCTTTTGCATAGAGCCAATAAAAATAGTACAAACAAGCCTAAAATATCCTTTGTCTATACCGTAAAAGGTGCAAAAACGAAAGCAGTAACGGGGACACGTTCTTCACAATTTCCTGAAATCATATTAGAAAAGATATAACTAAGAGTTCTTTTGTCCTATTAGTACACATTTTCTACACACGTGATGGATATTATACAAAATATAAGTTAGGGCAATAGATTTCTAATGAAATTGTGCTATAATTTTTGAGACTAAACACAAAGGAAATAAATATGGCAAAATATGTAGAATTGACAAATGACAATTTTGATGCAACAATCGCTGAAGGCGTAACAATGGTAGACTTTTGGGCTCCATGGTGTGGACCTTGTAGAATGATTGCTCCAGTGATTGAAGAACTTGCTGAAGATTTTGATGGTAAAGCAACAATCGCTAAAGTAAACACAGATGAGCAACAAGATATAGCAGTAAAATATGGTATTAGATCTATCCCAGCTATTCTTTTCTTCAAAGATGGTGAAATGGTAGACCAAATGGTTGGTGCAGCTTCTAAAGATGCATTTGCTGAAAAGCTTAACGCAATACTTTAAGTCATGCTTCATGTAGGGTGGGTTTTTTAACCTACCTTTTGAAAACTTCCCCTTATTTCTTACAACAAATACTTAACCAAGTTTTATCATTGTATAATTTGATTAATTATTTGACTTTTCTATAAGGAACAACATATGTTAGATTGTGCAATTATTGGTGGTGGACCAGCAGGCTTAACAGCAGGACTTTATACAACACGTGGTGGACTGAAAAATGTTAGCATGTTTGAGATGGGTATGCCCGGTGGTCAAATTACACAAAGTTCCGAGATAGAGAACTATCCAGGATTCTTTGAACATGGCAAGACCGGTATGGACTTTATGGACACATGGCAAGAGCAGTGTTTTCACTTTGGTCTAAAGCATGAGATGAAAAAAGTTAAACGTGTAGCCAAGACGGGTGAACATTTTACAGTGACATTAGAAGGTGGAGAGACGGTAAAATCGATGACGGTTATCGTTTGTACCGGTTCTACTCCTAAACGTGCGGGGTTTAAGGGTGAAGATGAATTTTTTGGAAAAGGCGTAAGCACCTGTGCAACTTGTGATGGATTCTTTTATAAAGATAAACCAGTCACTGTACTTGGTGGTGGAGATACAGCGCTTGAAGAGGCTTATTATCTTTCTAATATCTGTTCAGATGTGTATGTGGTACATAGACGTGATGAGTTTAGAGCAGCACCTCCTACGCTCGACAGAGTAATGAGAAAAGAGAATATACATCTAGTTACAAATTCTGTGATAGAAGAGGCTTATGGTGATGCTATGGGACTTCAGGGTGTAAAAATAAAAAATGTAGTAACCGGTGAGGTTACAGATATGCCAAATACAGGGCTTTTTGTATTTGTCGGACACAATGTACGTAATGAAGTACTTAAAGATGAGAAAGGTGAATTTATCTGTAAGATAAATGATTGGGGTCAAGTGATTGTTGACCTTTCTATGAAGACATCTGTACCTGGGCTTTTTGCTGCAGGTGACATACGTATAGAAGCACCAAAACAAGTAATATCAGCTGCAGGAGATGGCTCCATCGCAGCACTACAAGTAATTTCATATATTCAGGAGCAACAATAATGGCTAAAGTTGGTATAGTTGGCAGTACAGGTAGAGTAGGTAATCTTCTTATGGATTCTTTGTTACATGATGATGTATTGCCTTTAAGCGCAGTACATGTATTTGATGAGTTAAAAAGAGATTTACCGAGTGATGTACTTGTGACTAACAGTATGAAAGCACTTTTGGAAAATTGTGATATTGTCATAGACTTTTCAGCGCCAGCAGCAACACAAGCATTGTGTGAAGCAGCACTTGAAAACCCAACACCTTTGGTGATAGCAACCACAGGTTTTACAGAACATCAGCAAAATCTCATGGAAGAGGCATCAAAAAAGATGCCAGTGCTTTATGCATCAAATATGTCTGCAGGGATTGCACTACTTAAACAACTTGTTGAAAAGGTATCTGCTACCTTGCAAGACTTTGATATAGAGATAGTAGAGCAACATCATAAACATAAAGTTGATGCACCAAGTGGTACTGCATTGACTTTGGGTGAGTTTGCCGCTAAAGGTAGAGGACTGGACTTAGATAAAGTGCGAGTATCTGGCAGAGATGGTCAGATAGGTGCTAGAACAAAAGATGAGATAGCTGTGATGGCATTACGTGGTGGGGACATTGTGGGACGTCACACAGTTGGATTTTACAATGATGGTGAATTTTTAGAGCTTAACCATACAGCTACAAGTAGAGAGACATTTTCAAAAGGTGCTATAAGAGCAGCAAAATGGTTAGTCAACCAAGAGAGTGGACTTTACTCTATCAATGACTGTTTAGGAATATAACATGTGTGCAATTGTCGGGGTGTACGGGGCAAAAAAAGCTTCAACTGTAGCGTATTATTCGCTTTTCTCTATGCAACATCGTGGGCAAGAGGCTACTGGTATCTCTGTAGCAAATGGTGAAAAAATTAAACTTTATAAAAAAAGAGGAATGGTTGCAGATGTATTTTCTCAAACCACTCTCGACAATCTAAATGGTGGATGTGCTGTGGGGCACAATCGTTACTCAACAGCAGGAAGTGAATCTGCAGGCGATGCTCAACCGGTATTTGCCAAGTATAAACTGGGTGAAATTTCTGTAGTGCATAATGGTAATCTTATTAATAAACAAGAAGTAAGAACAGAACTTATCGATAGAGGAGCTATTTTCCAAACTGATATGGATACGGAAAATATTATCCATCTTATTGCTAAATCTCAAAAAGATTCTTTGGAAGATCGTATTAAGGATATGTTGACCAAGATAGAAGGGGCATATTGTTTAGCGATTCAAAGTCGTTCTAAAATGTTTGTAATTCGTGATAGATTTGGTATTAGACCATTGAGTCTTGGTAAGTTAAAAGATGGCGGATATATCGTAGCTTCTGAAACTTGTGCCTTTGATTTAGTCGGTGCAGTGTTTGTACGCGATGTAAAGCCGGGAGAAATGCTTATTTTTGAAGAAGGTAAAGAGCCAGCATCACAGATGATATTTGAACCAGATTATCATCCTTGTGCTTTTGAATATATCTATTTTGCAAGACCAGACTCTATCATCGATGGTAAAAATGTCTATGAGATGCGTTTAGAGATGGGTAAAAGACTAGCAAAAGAGACGCCTTGTGATGTAGACCTAGTACTTCCTGTGCCAGACTCAGGCGTGGCAGCTGCTAAAGGCTATGCAGATGGGCTAGGTGTGCCTTTTGAAATGGGTATCGTACGTAATCACTATGTGGGACGTACCTTCATTGAACCAACCCAAGAGATACGTGATTTAAAAGTAAAACTCAAACTCTCTCCTATTAAGCATCTTATTGAAGGTAAAAAAGTAGCAATTATTGATGATTCACTTGTACGTGGAACAACTTCTAAACAGATAGTACGTATGCTCAAAGAAGCAGGAGCAAAAGAAGTACATATGCGTATAGCAGCACCTGAGATAAAGTTTCCCTGTCGTTATGGAATAGATACACCAACAAAAGATGAGCTCATCTCTACGAAATTTACACCAGAAAAGATAGCTGCCAATATGGGAGCTGATTCACTTGGATTTTTATCGATAGAAGGACTTAAAGCGTCTTTGGGTGAAGATAGACACTATTCATTGGTAAGTTTTGATGGAAAGTATTTCGCTGGAGGAAATGCAGATACTCTAGGTTGTGCTGGGGGGTGTTAGTAGGGTGGGCATTCCTGCCCACCAACAATGATTTTATCATTGTATTTTATTTTGATGAGATTCGTATTCACTCATTTGGTGGGCAGTGCCAAAGGCATACATTTCAATAAATGCCCACCCTACATTAATCTAAATCTATATTCTCATCCCAACTATACCAATCACTAGTATAAAATCCATTTTTTACGAATTTATTAAATGAAGAAAAATCCCACTTCTTAGCACTTGTTGTCAATTTATGTTTGACAGGGTTGTAGTGTATATAGTTCCGATATCTTTCTAACTCTTTTTCATCTCTAATAGTATGTTCATAATACCTACGTTGCCAAATACCTAACTCTCGTTTTTTGTTTTGACTGTGTGTTGTTTTATAGCGTTGAGGTAGATGTTTGGAAAAGTATGTTTTGATAGAGGTTATAATCTTTGGGTAGTCTGTGGCACTACTTGGATATATTATCATATGCAAGTGGTCTGGCAATATGACTATACTGTCAATAGAATAGTCAAAGTATTGTTTAGAGTTTGCAAAAGCTTGGCGTAGAAGTTTGATGTTGTCTGTGAGTATGGGTCTTCTGTTTTGAGTTGTGATGGTGATGAAGTAGGGATGGTTGTCTGCGAATATTCGTATGTAATTTGACATATTGTTTATCTCCAATATTTTTGGTCTGTATGATATTTGGTGGGCAAGAATGCCCACCCTACAGTTGATTTGTTATTATAATTTATTTGAGATGTAAATATAAAAAATATGTCAAATTGTCATATTTTTTATAAATTTCTATTTGTAGGGTGGTGCATTCCTGCCCACCAAATACAGTCAATTTTTCTTATAAAATACTTATAATAATAAAAATAAGTATCTCATAAGAATAAATATGTAATACTTCAATTATCTAAATAAAGGAAGATATTATGTCCAAAATTAAAGAAGTAACAGAAATTGCAGAAGAGTTATACGGATATGCAATTCTGAATAAGAATGATTTCGTAAAAGAAAAATCAAGACAACTTATGCGTAATTTAGATTTAATTTCTGAATTAGAAACAAGTTTAGATAAAAATGAAGATTATTCAGATGAAATAGCAAAGGTAAAAAGAAAAGTACCAAAATGGATGAAAAAAACACATCAATACAATTACCTTATCTTAAAAGCATTTATGGATATTTCTGATAATAACGAGAATAGAGTCTCAGTTGAAGAGTTGGAAGAGCATGTAGATATAGGGCGGGCTTTTTTAGCCAATTATAATAATCTAAAAACTATTTCTGAAAAAAATCATGGAAAGGTTTTTGAAGAAGTAGATAAGGCAGTGGAGTTGTGGGAGCCTGTGGCTGAGTTTATTAAGAATATTTTT
>JALXBG010000024.1 GCA_026991605.1 Sulfurovum sp. | reverse complement strand
TTTTCGTGACCATAGTCCTGCTAAGGCATGCTTGAGAAGTTCTGGGTGTCCGTAGCCTTTTGTGGGGTCATCGCGTTGTAGTTGTTTAAGTATTTTGATGAGGTTTTTGTGCATGACTTTGTCTTTGGTGCGAAGCTTTTCGTAAACTTCCCATGTATTACCCTCAAAGACAATGGAACGCACTATTCAAAGCCTAGTTCATCATCAGTAGGTGTATATCCACTGTTTTTACCATAGGTCTGTAAAGACTCCTGTATTTGCCCCATGAGCGAGGTGTTACTAAGGACATAAAGCGTCTCTTGTTCTCTTCTGTAGTCTTCAAGAGACATAACTATAAAAGCTTCACCATTTTTACGTGTGACTTCTATGGGTTCATGATTGTCTACAGCTTGGTCAACATACTGTTTTAAATTTGCACGAAATTGATTGACAGAGAGCATAGAAATCCTTTTTTAATTAATAGTACTGTAACTCGGTACTATTGTCAAGTTTTACGCTTTCTCCGCCATCTCTTTACTCACACCCATAAAGTGTTCATAGTTTTCTGCGTAGTTGTCGAAGTTTTCTTCTAGCATGAGTCTGTACTGTTCGGTAAAGAATTTAAGTACTTCTTCTTTCTCTTTTTTCATATCTTCACCACTTTTAAAGCCTGCAGCAGTTACCCACGCATTAAAACGTGATGCAGCATACATAAGTGAGTTACTTGCGAGTCCTGGGTGTACTTGTGCGTTTACGTGTCCGTTTGCTAGGGCGATGTGTGCATCGGCTCTTTCGAAGAATTTATCATCTGTTTGGTTTTGTTGTGTTTCTGACATTTTTGTTTCCTTATAGGTTATCTTATTTATTTTTGGAGTTATTGTACATTTATTTCGCTATAATTCGAGCATATTAATACAAGGACATCCCATGACAAACGGTGATAAACTTAAAAACCTACTTGAACTTGAAATTATTCCAGACCTCGAAGCTGCTATAGATGAACTTTTTTCAGCCATAGACAAAGCTAAAACAGCCTCTACTACACAAAAAGAAGACTTAGAAGAGATGCGTGAAATGCGTACGGAGTGTTTCGCCATCGTTGAAGAACTAGGACGTAATGAGTTAGAAGAAGATGAGATAGACGAACTTCTTGCTGAACTTGTTGAAATGAAAACAGAAGAAGACGCGTAGGGTGGGATTTCCCACCAAAACGAAGGTGAATTAATCCACCTACGTCATTATTTTATAATCCCTCTCTCACAATCTCCACAGCTTTTACCATATTGATAAGACTAGGTTTTACCTCTTCCCATTTACGGGTTTTGAGTCCACAGTCTGGGTTTATCCAGAGTTGCTCTTTTGGAAGTACCTCTAAGAGTAATTTAATCTGTGTCACTATCTCCTCAACACTTGGTATGCGTGGAGAGTGAATGTCATAAACCCCAGGCCCTATCTCTTGTTTATACCCCACCTCTTTAAAGATTTTGAGTAACTCATTGCCTGAACGTGCAGTCTCTATAGAGATGACATCTGCATCCATCGCTTCTATGGTGCGGATGATGTCATTGAACTCCGAGTAACACATATGGGTATGTATCTGCGTCTCTTGTTTGGCAGTAGATACTGAGATTTTGAAGTCTCTTACCGCCCAGTTTTCATAGCCTGCAATGTTCTCAGCTCTTAGGGGGTATCCCTCTTTAAAAGCAGCTTCATCAACTTGTATCATCTTGATACCTGCTTTTTGCAGGTCATCTATCTCATCAGAAAGAGCCACGGCAATTTGTTTAGAGACATCTCCTCTAGCCATATCATCACGCACAAACGACCAGTTGAGTATGGTGACTGGGCCTGTGAGCATCCCTTTCATGATTTTATCTGTTTTCGACTGTGCATAGGTCATCCACGCTACGGTCATAGGTTTAGGACGGCTGATGTCACCGTAGATGAATGGTGGTTTCACACAACGGCTTCCGTAACTCTGTACCCAACCATTTTGGCTAAAGCCATATCCATCAAGCTGTTCTCCAAAATACTCTACCATGTCGTTACGCTCTGGTTCACCATGCACAAACACTTCAAGTCCACACTCTTCTTGAAAAGCAACACATTCGTCGATGTAGTTTTTCATCTCTTGCTCATACACTTCTTTAGAGATAGCCCCTTTTTTAAAGTCTGCTCTTGCTTTACGTACTTCAGGAGTCTGAGGGAAAGAGCCAATAGTAGTAGTCGCCAAATCCTTATAGCCCAAAAGCTCTTTTTGGATTTTTATACGCGCTTCATACGCACCTTCACGCTCTAGTTTACTGAAGTTTTCTACTCTACTTTGCACCTCTTTGTTATGGATACGTGTTGAGTTGGCTCTGTTTTCATTGGCTTTTTGGTTCTCTTCTAGTGCCTTTGTCTCTGCATCATTGAGTGTTTCCTCAAAAAAGAGTTTACTTACAAGTGAAATTTCGTCTAGTTTCTCTACAGCATAGGCAAGCCA
>JALXBG010000023.1 GCA_026991605.1 Sulfurovum sp. | reverse complement strand
GTCCTGTACGACCGATACGGTGTACGTAAGACTCAGAATCAAAAGGAATGTGGTAGTTAAATACGTGTGTAACGTCGTTTACATCTAGTCCACGTGCAGCTACATCTGTAGCAATGAAGATATCGATACCACCTTGTTTAAAGGCACGGATTGTTACTTCTCTTTGCTTTTGCTCCATATCACCATGAAGACCAGAAACTTTAAATCCTTGCGCAGTCATGTGTGCTACAAGTCTATCAACTTCTTTTTTCATTCGACAGAAGATAATACACTTCTCTGGGTTTTTATAGTCGATGAGTCTTACTAAAGCATCATCTCTTTCTCTCTCTTGTACTACGTAGTAGAGTTGTGTAATCTTTGTATTTGTTTTTTCTGACTTCGTAATAGAAACCGTTTTAGGGTTTTTTAAAATCTGCTCTGCAAGTTTACGGATAGCATTTGGCATTGTTGCTGAGAAGAGTAGAGTCTGACGTTCTTTCGGTAGGTATGTAAAGATGTTTTTAATTTCATCGAGGAAACCCATATCAAGCATTTCATCTGCTTCGTCAAGGACAACGAACTTTGGATTGATTTTGATCTTACCTGACATAAGAAGGTCTTGAAGACGTCCTGGAGTAGCAACCACGATAGACGCTTGTTTAATACGCTCTATCTGTTTACCATATGATGTACCACCATAAACAGTAGCTGTTTTAAGACCTGAGAGTTTACCAAAACGGAAAAGCTCGTCAGAAACTTGCATAGCAAGTTCACGTGTAGGAACGATGACAAGTCCTTCTACATTTCCGTCTGCTTTCATCATGGACATTATTGGTAGACCAAAGGCAGCAGTTTTACCTGTACCTGTTTGGGCTTGTGCCACCATATCGTGACCTTCTAATACTAGAGGGATAGCATCTTTTTGGATGGGTGAAGGTTCTGTAAATCCAGCTTCTGTTACAGCAGCTTGGATAGTATCTTTTAAATTAAAATCTGAAAATTTCATAGTAGTATATCTTTGTGTTAAATTTTTCGGTGTTGTTATTGTCTTGTATGGTTATAGTTAAAAACTATGGTATCAAGAGGCTTAAAACCCTGTTTTATGCAAACTGATACCAAACTTTTTAACCTAGTTAATTAGGTTATTACGCGTCTAAGCGTTGGAATAGAGGAGATAGTGTTTATCTCGTAAAAGGAGTTTAGTACTCTCTTGCAGAAAAGTTCGGAATTATAGCAAAATAAATCGGATAAAGATAGGGTTATTTAGTTTTTCTTATAATTTTTTCTCTATTCTCTTATATTAGGTTAATATTTTTGATATATATCAAGTATAGATAGGGAAGAAAGCAATATACTTTAAATTAATAGATTTAAAGGAATAAATATGAAGAAAATATTATGGCTTGTACTATTGAGTGGTTTTATATTTGCTGATAGCATGATGGGAGGATGGAATAATAGTGAAGAGGATGCAGCAGCAAAAACACAGAAAGAAGAACAGGCTCGTATGTGTGCACTTTATACCAATAAAATAGCAAAATACAAAGAAACCATGCGTGATGATGGATTGGCACAGGCAACACTCAATAATTATGTGAGATTACAAACAAAGTTTTGTAAAGTAGATGCAAAGATAACAAAGTAAGGTTCAGGTAATCAATTTAATTTATAATAATTATACATTTTAATTAATATTATTTTAAGTTATGTAGACTATAATTTAAAATAATCTAATTGATAAGTTTGAATTATTAAATATAAGGATATATCATGAAAAAAATAATAATATTAGCACTCATAAGTACATTTGCAATGAGTGGATTTTTTAATGAAGCGCAAGTAAAACAAGAACAAGAACAAAAAGCTGAAGCAGCAAGACTTTGTAAAATCTATACTATAAAAACTGAAAAGTATAAAGAAACTATGAGGGATGATGATTTAGCAAAAGCGACGCTTAAAAACTATGTAAGAGTAGAAAATAAATATTGTGGCAAAAGCCACAGCTAATAGAGTATGTTAGGGTCTATAGACCCTAACATTTTTCGCATCTTCAGCATCACGTAGATACTGTGCATGCAACTGAGACATAATCCCTTTTTCACAATAGAGTAGGTACTCTTTATCTTTAGGTAATTTTTTAAACTCAGACTTGAGTCTATGAAAAGGTATCTTAATGCTCTCACATGATGTCTCTATACATTCATCTTCTGCACGTATATCAATCACTACATAATCATCATTAAGTTCATTCACCACTTCTATAGCAGTATTGTTGGTGACATCATCAAGTATCTCATCTACGTAGATGTGTTGTGCCTCTTCAACGGCCTTATCTAGTACTGTATAGTCAAAATGTTTTGCTTCACGCTCCATACGCTTGTATGACCCATGGGTAATAGGGTTTTTGGATATTACTCCACAATACTCTGGCATACTCTCTGCAAACCTGCGTGTACCGATGGTGTTGGCGATATCTATAATCTCAGGTTTGTTCATCGTAGCTAGTGGGCGTAAGATGAGCTTGTTGGTAACTTGGTCAATGAGTGCCAAGTTACGGAGTGTCTGGCTAGATACCTGTGCGACAGATTCACCGGTGAGTAGGGCGTCTATCTCCATCTCATTAGCTACTTTCTCTGCTGCGAGGAGCATAAGGCGTTTGAGCGTCACACCCATGTAGGTCTCATGCGTGGAAGCAAATATTTCTGTAAGGACATCATCAAAAGGCACAGAGATAAATTTCACACGATGTGAAGAGCCAAACTTGTTCCAAAGATAGAGAGCCACTTGTTTCACCCCAATTTCATGTGCCACACCCCCAAGGTTAAAGAAGATAAAGTGTGTTTTAAGTCCACGTTTCATAGTAAGGTAAGAGGCAACAGTAGAGTCAAACCCTCCAGACATAAGTGAGAGTATATCTCCTTGTGTACCCAGTGGGAAACCAGCAAGTCCTATGTATTTGGTGGTAATAATGTTAAGTTGGTTATTGAGTAGTTCTATGCGTATGGTGACTTCTGGATTGTGCAAGTCAACCCCATTAGAAGGGTAGGTAGCCAACATATAACCACCTACTGTCTGTTCTAACTGTGTAGAACGGAAGTCATGTGTACCGGAACGCTTTGCACGCACCACAAAGGTTTTACCCTCTATTTCATGGTGCATCACTTCACCTACTTTTACTTTTATCTCATCTAGAGTATTCATCTTGTCAAACTGTAGGGCTTCAAGGACTTGTTCTATACCTGGAGTATCTAATAGTAGTTGTCTTACCTCTACGACAAATGCTATTGGTGTCACCACTTCTATTTTGTCTGAAAACTTTCTTACGTGTATGTTTTCACTAAAACGTCCTAACATCTTTAAAAGGTTGTTGTAGAGTTGCCCTACCATCTGTCGTTTGGCAGATGACCCTTTAACCATGATTTCAGGAAAAAGTTTAAGTATGAATTTTTGTGTTTTTACTGTGCTAGTTTCCACTATATAGAACCTTGTATTTTAATGAGTGGAATTATAGCATAAGAGGGTTCAATTACCTAAAATAGTCTTTAAATCACTAGGTGAAACAAATTGTATATCAATAATTTTATCTCTCTTTAGTTTAATAACTGTTATCTTGTCATCTTCTCTTTGTATCTTATCGGCAACCGTATCGTCGTAAATAAGAGCCACTTTATAGTCAAATTTTTTCATTTTAGGGATACCAAATAGTTTTATCATAAATGTAGGTGCAGCACTCATATCTGAGATATAGAGAATATTATTATCCTCTAAATAGTGTTTAGGTTTAGAGTCTATGTAGGCTTGTATTTCGGAAGAGACACTTTTTTGAAATGAAATAATTAATGTAGTGTTAGGTTTAACTTCTAGTTTATTATCAAACTGATCAACTAATGCTAATGGAGGTAAAATATCACCACTATTTACTTTTGCAAAGAGTAGTGATAATGAAAAAAAAGTAAGAAAAATAATCTTCATATAAATGACTATAAAAGTCCCATCGCCAACTTCGCATCATCTGTCATCTTGTCTTGCCCCCATGGTGGGTCAAATACGATATCAACATCTATATTTTCTAGCCCAGCCTGTCTGCTTACAATGCTTTTTACCAAGTCTACGATGACTTGGGAAAAAGAACAAGTGGCAGAAGTCAATGTCATAGTGATTTTACACATTTTAAGCATACTTACTTCGTTTGTCCAACACTCTATGTTGTAGATGAGTCCAAGGTCATAGATATTTACGGGAAGTTCAGGATCATAAATTTGTCTGAGATGTTCTACGATTTTCTCTTCCATCTCTTTGTCTGAGGGTTGCTTGTCTATAAACTTTTGACGTTCTTCTGCCATCTTTTCATCAATTTTTTCTTGGCTTGCTTTAGGAAACTTTGCTTCATAAGCTGCCAGCTCTTCAGCTGTAGTTGGCACATCACTCTCCTGTATGTTGTTGATATCCATTTTATTCTCCTTTTTCTTTACATCGTTTAGCATAGGCATAGACCTTATTTAAAAAGGCTTCAAGGCTTTGTTGCCGTACGGGTGATAGTAGTTCCACAATACCCATGTCGTGTAATTTTGCTGGGTCAAAAGCTAACACTTCATCAACAGGACGGTTTGCAAAGATAGTGAGCAGTAGGGTGAGCATCCCTTTTGCCATCTCTGAGGTACCTTCCCCACGTAAAAGAAGTATGCCATCTTTACACTCACCCATGAGCCATGCATCAGAGGCACAACCTGTGACATAGGTAGCATCATTCTTTTCTTCATCAGGTAGAGTAGTGTGCTTTTTACCTAAATCAAAAATATATTCGAGCTTATCATTAGCTTCAGGGAAAAGGTCAAAATCTTCTTTAAAATTGGCTACAGTTTCTATCATGCTTTTTTTTTGCATATTCATGATTTAATCCTTATGATTTTTATAAAACACTTTTTCAAACGCTGTCTTAATGCGTTCTTGGTGTCTTGTATCTTTTACTTCTTCTATGAGCGTATTGGCAAAAGCTATGACAAGCATCTTTCTCGCCTCTGTGTAGCTTATACCACGACTTTGCAGGTAAAAAAGTTGTTTTCTGTCCAATTGTCCTGTCGTAGCACCATGAGAGGCTTCAAGCTCATCGATGTAAATCTCAAGCTGAGGCTTAGCTGCCATATAGGCATCTTCATGCAGCAAGATAGCTTTAGAGTTTTGCTCAGCCTTTGTGTACTTAGCAGAGTGTTCAACACGTATAAGCGCATCAAATATCCCTCTACTTTTACCATCTAAGATGTTTTTAGCCTCTTGCTTTGAGGTAGAGTGCTCTCCAACGTGAACTATCTGTGAGACTGTACCACGTTTAGAGTCCTCATTGAGGTAGAGGAGGTGTCCATCATCTACATGGGCATGTTCTGCAAGTTCCACTTTGAGCAATTGAAGTGCCTGATCCCCACCTAAGTCAAAACTTTTGAGTATAGCATTGGCATTTTTGGCTACATTTACTTTGTGTGAAGCGACCATACCATAGCCTGCATCTTGCATACTCTGCATTTTTACGACTCTAAGTGTAGAGTCTTGTGCCAAGTGCATGTCATATCCATACAATACGAGTGTATTTTCTATGTCATCAGAGATGAAGTTTTCATATACCGTAGCATGTCTATTGGCTTGGTTATAGAGTACAATTCGGTAGTTTATCAATGCATCACTCTGGGTAAACTTATGTTCTATCTCCACTTCCACATCTCCATCAAGTTCTATCTTGATAGTCTGAGGAGAGAGTAGGTGTCCAAGATAATAAAGTGGGTCAAAATGATCCATATCTATCATCTGACAGGCTTCATTGTAAACTCTCATACCTTTAGGTATGGCAACAACCACACCATCAACTATCTCGACTTTATCAGATGTCTTAGGTGTCTTAGGTACATAATTCAGTGTTTTATACTCAGGTTCGAGCAGTTTTTCTACATCGAAGTAACGGTACTCTTCACTCTTTTTACTCGGCAAGCCAAGCGCACAAAAACGCTCAACCAAGATATCTCTATCTTTAGTGCCAAGAAGTGCATTAACTTCTTGTAGATTTTTATTTTTAAGTGCTAAGAGATTCATTACTCCTCCTCTATGGCATCGTACCCATGCTCTTCGAGCTGTGCTACAAGCTCTGGACCAGCTGTTTTAATGACTTTACCATCTTTAAGTACATGAATATAGTCTGGCTCGATGTAGTCAAGTATGCGAGAGTAGTGGGTAATAACAAGGAAAGAACGTTTTCCGTCTTTCATTTTGTTAATCCCCTCAGATACGGCTCTAAGCGCATCGATGTCCAGTCCAGAGTCTATCTCGTCCAGTATGATGACTTCAGGTTCTAAGATGAGCATCTGAAGTATCTCATTACGCTTCTTTTCTCCACCAGAGAAACCTTCGTTAAGTGAACGGCTTATCATGTCTGATTTCATACCGAGCATCTCTAAGTGGTCTCTCATAAGACGTAAAAACTCTGCAGCATTAAGCGCTTCTTTGCCCTCATGTTTGCGTTTTGCATTGAGTGCTGTTCTTAGGAAATAGGCATTGTTTACACCAGGTATCTCTACAGGGTGTTGGAATGAAAGGAAGATGCCCTCCAAGGCTCTCTCTTCGGGTTCCATTTCATTAATGTTCTTTCCCTTATAGATGATGTCTCCACCCGTAAGCTCAACATCGTAGTGTCCTACAAGTGCTTTAGAAAGGGTAGATTTACCTGCACCGTTTGGTCCCATGATGGCATGTACTTTTCCTGGCTCTAACTCTAGGTTAAGTCCTTTAAGTATCTGTTTATCCCCTATCTTTGCTTGTAAATTCTCTATTTTTAAAATACTGTTACTCATCCTACACTTCCTTCTAATGTTAATTCTAATAATGCTTTGGCTTCCACCGCGTACTCCATAGGGAGTTTGCTAAAGACCTGTTTACAAAAACCGTGGACTATCATAGACACGGCATCTTCTTCGTTGATACCTCTTTGACGAAGGTAAAAGAGCTGTTCATCAGATATTTTCGAGGTGGTTGCCTCATGCTCTATCTGTCCTTTGGTGTCTTTGGACTCCAAGTAAGGGAAAGTATGCGCACCACAGTTGGACCCTATGAGTAATGAGTCACACTCAGAGTAGTTTCTTGCACCCTCAGCACTCTTGTGTATCTTCACCAATCCTCTGTAGGTATTTTGCCCTTTCATAGCCGAAATACCTTTAGAGATAATGGTAGAAGAGGTGTTCTTTCCAATGTGTATCATCTTTGTACCTGTGTCAGCCTGTTGGGCTAGGGTGGTGACGGCTACAGAGTAGAACTCACCCACAGAATTGTCCCCTTTTAAGATACAAGATGGATATTTCCATGTAATAGCCGAACCAGTCTCTACTTGTGTCCATGAAACTTTTGCATTTTCACCTTCACAAATGGCACGTTTGGTTACAAAGTTATAAATACCACCTTTACCTGTCTCATCTCCTGGGTACCAGTTTTGAATAGTTGAGTATTTGATTTCTGCATCTTTGAGGATGACTAGTTCAACCACAGCAGCGTGTAGCTGATGCTCATCACGTGTGGGAGCAGAACAGCCTTCGTTGTAACTTACGTGGCTTCCTTCATCCGCGATGATAAGCGTACGTTCAAACTGCCCAGTGTTGAGTGCATTAATCCTAAAATAGGTACTTAGCTCCATAGGACAGCGTACACCTTTTGGGATGTAGACGAATGTTCCATCGGTAAATACCGCAGAGTTGAGTGCTGCAAAGTAGTTATCTGCCATAGGTACTACGGAGAACATATATTTTTTTACAAGTTCCGGATAGTCCTTAATGGCATCAGAAATAGAACAAAAGATGACACCATGCTTTTTAAGCTCTTCAGAGTAGGTAGTCGTCACAGATACAGAGTCAACTACAGCGTCCACTGCTACTTTTACACCTGCAAGTTGTTTTTGCTCTTCTAGGGAGATACCTAGCTTTTCATAGGCTTCAAGTATCTTAGGGTCTACTTCATCAAGACTGTCTATGCCTTCTTTGGGCGCAGCAAAGTATGAAATACTCTGATAGTCTATAGGTTCATACTCTAGCTTCCCCCAGTGGGGTTCAGTCATAGTTTCCCATTTCTTGAGTGCCTTGAGACGAAGCTCTAGCATCCACTCAGGTTCCTCTTTTTTCTTAGAGATAAACGCAATTGTCTTTTCGCTAAGTCCCGGTTCTATGATGTCAGTTTCGATATCTATCTCAAAGCCGAGTGCATACTCACCAGAGACAGCTTTATCTAATCCTTCATTTGCCATATGTAATCCTTATTCTGTCTAATTTCTTATTCAGAGTGATATTGTCTTAATTAATTTATAGCACAAAAAAGCTTACGCGTCAAGGACTTAAATCAAAATTTTGTAAATTTAACAAATAA
>JALXBG010000022.1 GCA_026991605.1 Sulfurovum sp. | reverse complement strand
TCTTTTGTCCAAGATTTTTCTATCTTTGTGATGAAATCTTGACCAAGTTTTGGCTGACAACTTAGTAGAGAATTCGCTACAAGTCCATTTTCATAAAGTGTAATCTCTTTGGTCATACCGTGCAGTTGAAAATAACCATGAGGGTAGGGAGTAAACTGTCCCATACCCCTTGGTGTACCACGTTCACCATGAAAGATGATTTCAGGAAATTTCGTACCATCAAAAGCGTCACAATGGCTCACATAGGCTGCTTTAAACTCCACCATTGCCTTACAGGGAGCCCCAAGCAAGTCATCTATCTTCCCTGTTCTAAATCCTGCAGCATTTATGAGGTAGTCAAAGTGTTGTGTCTGGCTTTTGTCTTCTTTGACAAAAGAGAGATCCCATCCGTCTAAGTCATAGTTTTTTTGTACATTATGGACGATGCTTTGGGTATGTAAAGTGACTGTATCTAGTGCCTCTAACGTAAGCGCTGTCCCTACAGCAAGTCTAAAGAGGTTGAGCCCATACTCTTGTACCATAATGAGAGGAAACTGCACTTTATCCAAGTCAATGTTTTTAGCCACTGGTATCATCCACTCGTCACAGTTTTGTGGCTCTGCCACAGGCTCTTTGGCTTTAAGTGCTTCTATGTCTGCTTTGGCGTAGCTTTTATAGTAGTTTTCAACTTTACCCAGCACTTCATTGGCGCTGTCTTTGGCGATGAGTTCTTTATACTCTTGGGTAAGCAGTTTAAGGCGTGGTAAAAGTGCTTCAGGCGTACCACTGTCACTGATGGGCAGTACAATCACCGTAGGTCTATAGTCCACTATATACGGGTAAAATCGTAAAAAATCTATAGATTGTTTGAGTAGTGTCACACACTGTGTATCAGATATCTCACGGTAGAGGTTTCCTCCTGCATGAAGGTGACAAAACGGAGGACCGCTTACAAGACTTGGCTCTTTTTCAAACAGAGTGACATCCAGCCCAAGTTTACCAAAGTAGAGCGCAGCACTTGCACCTGCAACCCCTCCACCGACGATGGCTATTTTTGCTTGTTTGTTTATTGTATTCATAGGTATTCCAATAACTCCGAAAAATCATCTATAATCACACTGGGTTTATGTACCCCAATCTCTTCTCCATAATTATACCCATACGTCACACCCACTGAGTCCATACCACAGGCATTGGCAGCCAAGATGTCATTTTTAGAGTCACCTATTATTACTGCATTTGCTACGTCAACCTCTAAACGCTCACACACATGCAACAGTGGTTGTGGGTGAGGCTTCTTCTCAGGCAGGCTGTCCCCACCTAAAATAAGTGCAAACAAATCATCCATACCTAAGCCTTTTAAGATAGGGGAGACAAAAGGAAAAGGTTTGTTTGTCACAATAGCAAAGGCATATCCTTTATCTTTTAATGCGTGAAGTGTTTCTATAACGTGTGGATAGGGCACAGTAGCATTGCAAAGGTTTTTCTCGTAGTAGTCTAAAAATATTTTGAGGGCATTTTCTACATAGGCTTCATCTAGGCTCACCTCTACCTCTCGGGAACCTGAGAGTGCACGTTTTACAAGTGTAAGTGCACCATTGCCTACCCAGCCGTGTATCACCTCTTCATCGAAACTGTCACGCCCCAACTGCTCTAACATATAGTTGACTGCCAGTGCCAAATCAAGTGCAGAATTGATGAGTGTACCATCTAAGTCGAAGATAAGAAGTTTTTTGTTTGTAAATTTCAAATGTATAACCTTGTTCTAATTACTGCGATTATACATATTTTAGATAAAATTGTGTAAATATTTTCTCAAGAAAGAACACAATGAAGCTAATCTACCCACTCAACGTCAAAAACGAATTTGTTTTCAACTCCTCTGCACGTGATTTTACTGTCGAAGAAATACCCCTCTATGAATTTACAGGAGAGGGTGAACACCTTGTACTGCAAGTACGCAAGAAAGACATGACTACATGGGAGATGCTCGATGCCATCTCTAACCATGTCGGCATCCGTCGTCGTGACATGGGGTATGCAGGACTGAAAGACAAACATGCCATGACCATACAGTACATCTCAGTGATGGCGATACACGAAGAGAAACTCAAAGCCTTTGAACATGAGAAGATAAAGATACTCTCAACTGTACGTCATAACAACAAGATACGCGTAGGGCACTTAAAAGGAAATCGTTTTAAAATACGCCTAAAAAAGGTACTTGGTGTACAAAAAGACAAACTTGACTCTGTGTTAAAGTGGATTAAAACCAATGGTGTACCCAACTACTTTGGTAACCAACGTTTTGGAAATGATGGAGACAACTGGGTAGATGGAAAAAAGCTCATCGAGGGTACTTTAAAAATGCGTAATAAAAAAACCAGAGAATTTCTCATGGGTTCTTACCAGTCTTACCTCTTTAACAACTGGCTAAGTAAACGTATGGAGCTTAACCTACTGCTTGAAAAGTTCACGGAGGCTGAGACAGAGCAAGTGATGGAGCTACCAGAGGGGTCACTTAAAGGCACCAAAGGTCAACCTAACTTCTTTAAACTTGTTGAGGGTGATACAATGATGCATTACCCTTATGGACGTATGTTTAATGTGGAAGACTTGGCGGAGGAAGCAAGACGCTTTGAAACCAAAGACATCGCCCCTGCAGGTTTACTCCCCGGTAAAAAAGCAAAACTCTCTACCGCTACAGCAGGGCTACTCGAAGCACCTTTTGTAGAAGAGATGCCTCTTAATGGTGCCAGACGCTACGCATGGATACAAGTGACTGAAGTTACAAAGAACTATGTAGAAGAGAAAGCACACTATGAACTCTCTTTTGTCTTGCCTAAAGGTTCCTATGCAACCAATGTGTTGGATGTTTTACGTGGAGAACCTATTTAATAATATTACACACAATCACTTCACTTTTTTGATATACTATAGTTGTATTATATTTGAAAGGAAAAGAAGATGATAAAAAATAAATTTAAGAAAATTGCTCTTATAGGGGCTCTCTCTTCTACTGTACTTTTTACAGGGTGTACCCCTGAAGAACAAGCGATGGCTACAGGTGCAGCGGTAGGTGTAGCTGTGGCTTCTTCAGTCTATAGTTATCCTCACTACTATAACCGTCCATATTACTACTATGGTGGAAGATACTACTACGGGGGATATTATTCAGGCGGATACTATCACTATCATGGACGCAGATATAGAACTGGTCACTACTATGACGGTGGATACAGATACTATAATGGACGTCGTTATAGAGCACGCGTAGGGCACTACGGATACTACCAAAACCGAAGTCAGTACAACAATAGACAGAACTATAGAAATAATAGAAATTATTCAAATAACCGAAACTATAACAACAATAGAAATTACGACAATAGAAACTATAATTATAGTAATAAACGACATTATAATAACACCTATAATAGAAATAGTAATTATTCAAGGTCGAATACACGTAACTATGCTAATACATATAATAATAGAGTATCAAGAGATATTCGTAGATCAGATACTACTCGATATAGATAAAATGGCTTTGAAATAATGGGAAGTTTATCTTAGGTACGGAAAAAGGGAAATTGCGTTCGTTGGTAGTCGAGACAACAATATTTTCAAAAAGGAGGAAGAATAAAAATACTCTCCGTACCTAAGATAGGACCGAAGTATAACTAAATAAGATAAAATTAGTCTTAGTTAGAAACTTATAATTATAATTTGTCAAAATTATTTTGCTTTTATTATTGTATTTTTAACAGACTAACCAGTTCTCCATCTTAAAAATGTCCGCTGTAGCGGGTATTCCCTTCCATCCGTTCGATTCCAGATACATCATTTTATTGCCAAAATATCCTACGATATACTTCTCTTTATAGAGTGGAAAGGTACCAGAATGGAACATTGCAAAGATATCGTCATAAGATTTGGCGACTTCATAGTAAGAGAAATCAAAGCTATGCAGAGCGATGAGTGCAGCATGTAGCATCTCATTTTTGTGCATAGCAAGACTTACAACATAATATGCCGGATAGGCAACAGCAGGATTGTCCAATAACTCTGAGATATAGAGTTTTTCTTTCTTTTTGTTATACATAAGGGGATTATAGTGAAGAAAATCTCTAAGTCTTAAAAATATGTCAAATTGACATATTTTTAAGAAAAACAGACTATAAGATTATCAATTCATCCTCTTTTTACAAATATCAAGACATATTTGATATGCTCTTGATACTGAAATAATTAATAGTAGGACATTCTGTTCTGTCTTCGTTCCCATCCGTCCTCGGTGGAAACGAAGAAAAAGAAATTATGGGTTTCCCTCTTGTATTCTTGATAGAAAGTTTAATCAGTTTATCAAGGGGTGGGTACCATGTTGGTTTAGTGACTACATTTTTTTATTACATCACATTTTTTATTAGATACTACATCTACGACTACTGTATCTTTTAAAACTTCACCATTATTCTCTGTTATTTCAAGTACAATTTCAAAACTACCTATTTTTTTTATAATGACTTTCGTTATGGGTGCATCAGAAAGTATATTACCTTTATGCTTCCACTTATATCTAACAATATTCCCTGTACTTTCAGAAGCATCAAGTGTAAAAGTCTTATTTACATCTACAATAATATCTCCTCCAGCATTAGCTTGGGCTTGTGTCTTACTACTAATATGTGTCGGTCGGATTTTATCTATAACCTCAATAATATCTTTTTCATTTGTATTTTGTAATTCATAATTTTCTGGTACTCTTACAACATTATTGGTCTGATTTTCATTGTATGCATTCAATAAAGATGCGCACAAAATAATATATTTCAATATTTTCATTTTTATTCCTTTATATGTATAAATTTATACTAAATATCAAGTTTAATACAAGTATATTTTATGATAAGTTTATTACTCTATTATTAACTATACTTATTATAAAAATAAAATTATCTTATAATATGTAAGTTTTATAACTTGCTAACCTATGGTCTACAATATTTAAATAAATGGGAACAAAACAACATAACTCCAGTTATAGTAAAATAATCTCTTTAAAATTTTCTCCTGGTTCCCATCCGTCCCCGGCGGGAATAAGGAGCCGCATGAATAGAAAAAAATTTATTGAGTCTCAAGGGGCAACCTGTAAAAACTAGACTTGGAGTTGGTCATTTGTCAACGAGACTGAAAAGTTCATTATATTCGGGGCTTGGAATATACATGATAACGAAAATACCACGCTAATTTTTAGTGAGGATTGGAAAATAAGTCGAAAAGGTGGAAAACAGCCAGCTTACACTCAATCACAGAGCATATCCAATTGATAGAAAAAGAAGGCTACCAACTTAAAACCTTCCCTATGGAGTACATGCCAGCAGATAAAGAAGAAGGTGCTCCTTCAAAAATAAAAGGATTTATTAAGTGTAAGTCAACTAAGGCGGGCAATTGAAAATCACACATAACAAAGTGCTCTGTCAGATGAAAACTATACTGCACTTCGTCTGTATCACATAGATTCGTCGTTAAACCAAAACCCAGCCTACCAAGAACCACCGCCCCCACCGCCGCCTCCGCCTCCGGAGAATCCACCTCCACCTGAGAAGCCTCCGCCACCACTTGAACTTGTGCTTGGTGGTGTGGCTGCTGAGTTTACTGAGTTTGAGAAAGTTCCTATGTTGTGGACATTTCCAACGTACCAGTGTGGAGTATCTACATTTAAGACATCATAAAATGAGAGCCAGTGGTCTGCTTCGTTAAACAAAACTGCGTAGGGTAGAAGCCTCTCAAGATAGAGAGGATCTATCTTTAGACGTCTTTTGATTTCATCTTGTTTTACACGTTTGACGTACTCTTTGAGTCCTAAAAGTTGTGTAGAAGCGTAGGCACCTTTTTGTGTGAATTTACCTATCTTTTTATAGACCAATGCCATAACCATCAAAAGGACTATCAAAACACCCATCGGACCGAAGAGTAACGTCTTTATATTTAAGCCCTCTTGCTGCTGCCCCATCATAAACAAAGGTAAGATACCTGAACCTGCAAAAACTAAACCAAAGAGCTTGGCAGTCCAATTTTTTTGTCCTAGCATCATACTGATACCCACACCCCCAAAGATAATAGGAAAGACCAACATAAAGATGGCATCTTCACCATACTTGGAAAAGAGGGTATAGGCTACCAACGCCACTACAGGAAAGAGCCATAAGATACTTTTGATTAAAAAGTTTTTACGTACACGCTGTGGGTTTTCAGACATATAGGCAGCAGAGACTGACCATTTGTAGAGGTTGTCGTTAATATGCTTAAACCTGTCCAGTAAAGCTTTGGCTTTGGACTCAGAGCCTCCAGACATAGTGTAGACTTTGCTACCCTTGAACAGTGTTGAGTCTAAAAGGTACTTTTGATCTATCGTCAATCCTTCTGTACTCTTGTCGGTACGTTTTAAAAGAGGGTCAAACTTCTTATCTTTCTGTTCTATGGTAAGGTAGCCCAAGTAGCCCAGTTCAAGTATGGCAGCAGAGAAGTCTTCATTGTCTGCAAACTTATCGAGTATCAGTCCTGACTGTAAGAGACTTAGGTCTTTAGGTGGAAGGTACTGTACCGCTATGGAACGCTTGTCCTCAAAGCCTGTATAACGCTTATACATCGTTCTAAAATAGAGTAAAAACCCTGCCAAAGCGCCCCAGTGCCAGTTGGCTAAGAACCAGTCCATAAATGTAGCTTTGACATTGTCAGAACCACCTTGGTCAAGAAGACCTGCGGGATATGCCAACTCTACGGTTGCACCTTCAAAAGCAGGGAGGGAGTCTATCTTTACCTCTAAGCGTTGAGGAGTTTTCCATAGGCTCTTGGCATTGGAAACTTTAGAACCATAGGTTCCTGTGTAGGTAGAGATGTCTACATCTTGTTGTGAGAGTGAGGCAGGCAGATTAAAACTTGCGGTAATGTCGTAAAGAGGTATCTGCCAGCCTGTACCTACAATGTTCCAGCGTATGGCATCGTTGTCACTGTTTTGTGCTGCAGGGAGTACCCCTTTTTTCACATGATATACTATACGGTAATGGTGCTTTCCTGTGACATAGCTAGAAGCAGAGCCAATTTTCAGGCGTACTATCTCTCCTGCATGGCTAGACTTCATAGTAGACTTTTGCCACGCTACGACGTTGTCGTCCATTTGTACAGAAAAGTCATGCAGCCCTAAGTCTATGATGCGTCCACTGTGCTTTATCGTAAAAGGGATGTCACGAAATATGCCATGTTTCTGCGCTTGTTCAAAATCATACTCTATAGACTCTACAATGGCAAGTTCACCACTTTGTTCTACTGTGACATCGATGTTGTATTGGGTTATTTTCTCTGCATGGAGAGAGAGCCCTACACCAAAAAAGAGTAGGGTAAGTAGAAGGTATCTTCTTAACATAGCTGACCTTTAAAGGTCAATTTTTGGCATCTTCTTCACTTCAGCCGCTTCGCTGGCATCAAGCTCAAAGTAATCACGTGGGGTATAGTTAAATCTTTGCGCGATGAAAACATCAGGAAATGCTTCACGTCTAAAGTTGTAGTCTCTTACAATGGCATTGTAATAACGTCTCGCACTCTGAATAGCATCTTCAAGGTTAGAAAGCTCATCTTGTAGTTTTAAAAAGTTGGTGTTGGCTTTCAGGTCTGGGTAGGCTTCTGCCAAAGCAAACATCTTACCAAGCGCACCGCTTATCATGTTCGCCGCAGCTGCTTTTTCATCCATCGTACCGGCACTAAGTCCCTGTTGACGTGCCTTAATGACATTTTCAAGTGTCTCAGCTTCGTAGTCTTTGTATCCTCTCACTGTATCAACCAGCGCAGGGATAAGGTCATAACGACGCTTAAGCTGTACATCAATGTCTGACCACGACGCGTCAATACCTGCACGCAAAGAGGCAAACCTGTTGTATGCCATAATAAGGTAACCCACCGCCGCAATAATAATCAATAAAACAATCATTCCAAAACTCATTCTTCTTCCTTTAATGTTTAAATGTATTATTTATTATAGCAAAAATTTAATCTTCCATAATTTCATCTTTATTGTGCTTGAGTACATAGATGTAAGTATCGACATCCAGTTCATCATAACGCTCTACCGTCACCGCGGTTCGTACAAACTCTTCACCCTCAAAGGTATCAAGGTACTCCCAGTTGTTTTCCAAGTTGTGAGAGTAAAACAAAAAGCCGTGTACAGTGTCACCCTTGTCATCAAGTTTGATACCAGGGTAGCCCATGGAAGCTGACCACCCAGCCCCTATAAGCTCGCCTGTCACCGTAGCAGGTACAAACTTACCTACAATGTTTTCTAACACATGCCCATTGGGACAGTTAGGCATAAGTGTGCCGTAAACAAAAAGTGCATCCATAATATTTACCTTTGAAAGATTTGTCGCATTATAAAGTAAAAGTAACTAAAATACGATAAAGACAAAGGATTTTAAAGTAGAGAAATTACATAACTGGGTTTCCATTAACAAGCAGATGTCCATTTTCAAATTTCAAAATAAATACTGCATTATCACCTTCTAATTTGGCAAACGTCATTATCATATTTTGTATCTGTGCGGGAGCGTTCTTTAAGATTTTTTCTACATCTTGCTTAGCGAGAACCAGTTTACCATTGGCTTGGAGGTAGGGTATAAGCATCATCACTGCCATAGGATTATTCATATCAATAGTTACATTGTTTTTCTTAAGATTTGCATCTATGTTAAAATTCAGTTTTTTAACTTTCACGGTTTCACCATCAATATTAATCTGTAATCCATCCCAACCTATAGGAGATAATGAGAGAGCAAATCCATCATTGATTATTTTTTTTGCTTTGTTTGTAAAATCATTGAGTACTTTTTCTGGAATAACAGGTTTTGTACCTGCTTGTGCTTGTTGTAATTCAGATAAATTAGCAGAGAACTCCATAAATGCTGGGAAAATATTGTAAAACCTACTTATCCCATAACCAAATTTGAGATTTTCTATATCAAAGGTAGCTTTTTTATTTACTTTATCTATACGAGAAATATGCTTAATGGTTGAATTTTCTTTATACTCTATAGTCTCTGTAAATATACCTTTACCTTTAGCTGCATAGCTATCAAGTTTAAATAAACTTTCTTTAGATTCTCCTTCTATAGATGCTACAGAAGTTGTGTAGTCAAATGTCATACCCGTGCTATACATTTTTCCAATATACGACATTAACTCTTTTATATTCATTTTCTTATTTTTAGGAGGATTATTTACAAATTCCATATATCTTTTCATAAGTGACTCATCCATATTATCCATATCGCCAAATACTTTTATATCTTTGATAACAAGTTTCCCCTTCTCTTTAGTAGCTTTTCCCTCAAAGAGCATAGATGCGATACTTAAGTTCATATCAGCCTTCACTTTTTTATCATGAAGTGTTGTAATATATTCAAATGCAGTATCTTTCATGAAAAAATCTATATTTCCATCTATCAAATCTGTCTTATACGATACATCTAGTATAGGAAAAGTACATCCTACTGTACCAAGATAAGCATTTTTTTTATCTACCGTACATACAGAATCTGAATAGCCAATAATCACCGTATCATTCGTATCTGTTTTAATATTAGTTTTCAAACTCCCAGTATGTATGGTATATGCATACTCAGTAGCTCCTTTCACAAGAGGTTTAAGTATATCCACATGCATACCTTTAAGCACAAAATGTGTCTCATAAGGTTCAGTCATAACTGTCTCATCAATATCTTTTATTTTCACTTGTGTAAGTTGGTCTTTAGCATTGTAACTAAGGTAAGCAGCTAGTTTTTTATTCTTAAGTAATTTAGTAATATATGCTGCTTCATTCCCGTGCCCTAGGTCATAAACAAAGAGACTTTCTTTTTCGTTTGCTATATATTTAGCCCAATCAATCTCTACACCAATTTTCCTATTTCCAATTATTTGTTCTAAATCACTTTTACTTTTTGCATCGAGTGTATTCAGATTTAGCAGGCTCAGTATAGACTCTGTAGCTTGGCTCATATCTTTTATAGTAAGTATATAAGTATTTTCACTTGTTTTATTTACATCAAAACCATACGCGGTAAGAGAATCTATTTTCGAACGTAATGCCTTTTCCCTTATCTCTCTTGAAACGGCACTTACTTTTTTTGCTACTACTTTATTTGCACTTTCTTCATTTGATTTCTTATCAGAACATCCATTTAAATTAAAAAGTAATGCCGCTGATACTATCGTACTTAACATAATTTTTTTCATACTATTTCCCTTGTTATTTTTATAAATAAAAGTATACAGTAAGTTTATATGAATAGATTGAACTGCTTATTATTACTTTTATAATACAATAACTTAAAGGATTTTTATGGCGTATGACCTTCAAGACAAACTGGTAATTGCTATCTCTTCGCGGGCACTCTTTGATTTGGAAGAGGAGAATGCTATCTTTGACAAGGAGGGTTTAGAGTCATACTATACCCATCAACTTGCCCATCTAGATAACCCTCTAGCCAAAGGCTCTGCTTTTAGATTTGTTCAAAATCTCTTAGCCATTAACAAAAAGTTTGATAACAAGCTTATAGAGGTCATCATACTCTCACGTAACAATGCGGCAACTGGACTACGCATAGGACGTTCCATAGAACACTATGCCTTAGACATAGAACGCACAGGCTGGACAGCAGGCACACCAGTGGCACGTTACCTTGAAGCTTTTAAGGTAGACCTCTTTCTTTCTGTCCATGCACCTGACGTTGAAGAGGCTGTAAACTCTGGTGTGGCAGCAGCGACCATACTCCCTCATACACCCATAACCTCCCAAGAGTCAGACATGGTCAAGATAGCCTTCGATGGGGATGCAGTAATCTTTGGTGATGAGAGTGAGAAAGTCTACCAAAAGGGTGGACTTGATGCCTTCATAGCACATGAGCGTGAAAATGCCAAAAACCCACTAAGCAAAGGGCCATTCTTTAAATTCCTCAAAATCATCTCAGAGATACAAGACAGGTTTCCGATGGAAAGCTCACCTATACGTACAGCCTTAGTAACGGCCAGAAGCTTCTCTACCCATGAGCGTGTGCTTGGTACGTTAGAAGGGTGGGGTGTACGAGTAGATGAGGCTTTTTTCCAAGGTGGTGTACAAAAATACGAGGTCATCAAAGCCTTTGGTGCAGACATATTTTTCGATGATCAAGATGCACATTTACAATATGCAGTCAAAGATACACCCTCTGCAAAAGTACCGTATAAACGATAGATACTAATTAATATTAAATCTTCCACTTGTAATTTTTTTAAAAATAGTATATAGTTACTTATAGGCTTTATTTATTTGAAAGGATTATGTTATGAAAAGACTGCTGCATATTTTTAATATACCGAAAAAGAAATTTCGTAAATTTTCCATGCCACTGTTTATGCTCTTTGTCAGTTCGACAGCACAGGCATCTTGTTCTAAACTTGCAAAAATAGCAGGAATGAAACAAAAAGCACTCAATCAAATCATCGAAAAACTTGTACATATAGAGTCTACCACAGGTAAATATACGGTTAAAAACCAGCATTCAGGTGCCTATGGGCGTTATCAAATCATGCCTAGTACTGCAGCATTTTATGCGAAAAAACTTGGTATCCCCAAAAAACTATGGAAAAAACCTTACAATCAAGATAAAATTTTCAAAGCCATTATGAAAGACAATATTAAAAGTCTTAAGCGTCATGGTCACCAAATTTCAGCTTTTTCACTCTATGCCACACATCAGCAGGGAGCAGGTGGCTTTAATGCTATTATGAAAGGTAAAAAACTTACCAAGAATTTAGAGAAAAACCTACGTCAAAACCTTCCAGCTAAACTAGGGAAAGTAAAAAAATCCCAACTTCGTGTTACATGGATTAACTATTGGAAAAATAGACTAGGATAGTCGCTATCTCTCACGTTTTTTATAAAATGCTGTTCTAAATGCTTCAAATCTCTCTTCGAGTATCGCTTCTCTCATCTCTTTCATCAAATTGAGATAGTAATAGAGATTATGAATAGTACCTAGTCTAAAGTACGTTATCTCCCTTGCACGGTAGAGGTGGCGTAGGTAAGAGCGAGAGTAAGTTTGACATACCATACACTGACACTCAGGGTCTATTGGACCTTCGTCTGTAGTAAACTCAGCCTTTTTGATGTTTACTTTTCCAAAGCTCGTAAAAAGTGTACCGTTACGGGCATTACGCGTAGGCATAACACAGTCAAACATATCTACCCCACGTGCCACATTCTCTACCAAATCTTCTGGTGTACCCACACCCATAAGATAACGTGGTTTGTCTTTTGGCATAAACTGTGTTGTCCACTCTACGGTGTCATACATATCTTGGTTGGCTTCCCCAACACTTAGACCTCCAATGGCAAAACCATCATAATCCATAGCACAAAGCTCTTTGGCAGACTTCTCTCTAAAAGCTTTGTCTGTTCCCCCTTGTATAATGGCAAAAATGTTTTGCTCTTCACCCACACCCTCAACCTGTTTCTCTCTAAAGTAGTTAATACTCTCCTGTGCCCAGCGTGTTGTACGGTCAATACTTGCAGCAATACGCTCTTGCGTAGCAGGAAGAGCAACAAGATCATCAAGTATCATCATAATGTCTGAACCTAGATTATGTTGGATGTCTATAACTTTTTTCGGGGTAAAGTAATGTTTAGACCCATCTAAGTGAGAAGCAAAGGTAATGCCTCCTTCATCTATCTTGACATTGTCAGAGAGAGAAAAGGCTTGAAATCCTCCACTATCCGTTAAAAATGACTTAGGATATTTTGTAAACCCATGTAGTTTACCCATTTTGGCTACAACATCATCTCCTGGACGTATATACATATGATACGTATTGGCAAGAATAATTTCTGGTTTAATGAATGTTGCCAAATCCATGGCATCTAGCGCCTTCACGGCACCTACAGTACCCACTGGCATAAAGACTGGGGTTTGCACGGTAGAATGTGCTGTTTTTATTGTACAGGCTCTGGCTTTACCATCTGTTTTATCTATCTGAAAATGCATTGTGTTATAATGTCCTTTATATTTCCTTCAGCAGGAAGCTCATACAGCTGGCTGTATTAAAGAAGAGAATTATACCGAAATAGAGTTAGAGGGTTTAGTATCAAAAATATATTAATTTTAGCAAGTGGTAGTATTGCAAAACATTTTATTGAGTGGATAAGTAAAAACAGAGTAGCAGAAAACCAATATTATGTCACATGCTATAAAGCAGATACTAAGCCTAGTAAACTAGGTAAAAATGTCACCATAATAGATGCTGATCCTACCAGTTTTTCCAAGCTTTCACGTATTATGTCTGAAACAAAATTTTCTAACCTGTTTATTGTTATGGATGATATTGAAGATGCACGTTATGCACTCAAAAATATTGCGCTTATTAATACCAAGATACGTATTGTACTTACAAACCAATGGGACGATAATGAGATAGGTAAAGACCAAGACAATGTTACTATAGTACACACCTCTACACTCATTGCTGCACACCTTTATGACCAACTTCCTAACGTGCCTCTAGTTGCACAAAATGTTGGACTAGGACAGGGAGAAATTATGGAAGTACATATACCTTTTGGTTCTTCCTATGCCTATAGACACATAGGCTCCATCTTGCAAAGGAAGTGGAAAATTGCTGCACTCTACCGTGATGAAAAGCAGATACTCCCTACCAATGCAACGATGATTAAGCCTAATGATAGACTGCTTATCGTTGGTAAGCCTCTCGTATTGGATAGTGTTTATAAAACTATCAATAAGCGTATGGGACTTTTTCCTGAGCCTTTTGGTAAAGATATCTATCTAGTTTTAGATTTTAGGTATGACAAAAATAATGCTATAAAATATCTTGAAGAGAGCCTATATTTGTTAAACAAATTGGAAGACAAGTCTCTGTTTGTGCGTATTTTATATCCCAATGATTTTGCTTTACTAGATACATTCAAAGCGTATGAATCAGACAACCTGACGATTTTAATCTCCTATGGTAACGAAGATATAGAAAGACTTGTTGAGTTTGATATTCATAAATATGATATTGGGCTTATAATGAACTCTATCCCTACATTTGAGGCTGATAATCACAAAGATGCTCTTTATAAGTTAAAAAAACTGGTTTATCTATTTGGTAACAGAGCCTTATCTGACATCACAACATCTGTGGTACTTATGAGTGAACAAGAAGAAATGGAATCCATCTCGTCCACTGCTTTTGACATCACTGAAACCTTGGGCTTGAGCCTCTCTTTGTGTGACTTTGATCCAGAGGGTGATTTTAAAAGTAGAGAGATGATTATAGAGCATTATGAGACGCTCGCACATATTTTTAATATGGAGATACATATAGAACAAAAAGTTGCAAATCCTATACGTGAACTTTCAAATATGAATAATATTTTGCAAATTGCCCCTTTTGAAGAGCGTTTAAATGGTGGTAGTTTTAGAAAACTTATTTCCTCAAAAGTCCAAGACTTTCTCCTCACTACCTTTAAACATCCAAAACTCCTTGTACCGTTTGCCATTACAGAAGGATGATTTAAAATTAGAAAAAGGGTTTAAAGCCCTCTAAAACGATATTTAATAACAATTAAGATAAAATAATTCCAATTATAATGTAAGGGCATTTATTGCCCGTAAGGTTTATTTTAGATGATTGTTCCTATAGAATTAGCACATACGCAAAACATCACATATGACATAACGATTGATACACTTCCCACGCTTACGTTTGATACCTCAGTAGTGGTTGTTACCAATCCAACCGTAGCAGGACATCACCTCGACACACTCTTAAATAGGCTCTCTGCAACACAGCTTCATGTAGTCTCCGTCCCTGATGGAGAAGGCTATAAAACATTAGAAACTGTAGAGAACATTTTAAATGAGTGTTTTGAACATAAGCTTGATAGAAAATCTCTACTCATCGCATTTGGGGGAGGGGTCATAGGAGATATGACAGGTTTTACTGCCAGCCTTTACCAAAGAGGGATTGACTTTATTCAGATACCTACAACACTGCTTTCTCAGGTAGATGCCTCAGTAGGTGGAAAAACCGGTGTAAACAACAAGTATGGTAAAAACCTCATAGGAGCCTTCTATCAACCCAAAGCTGTCTACATAGACCCTACATTTTTAGAAACACTGCCTCCACGTGAGTTTGCTGCAGGTGTGGCTGAAGTCGTAAAAATGGCTGTGATGTTTGATAAAGACTTTTTCCACTACCTAGAAGGTGCAGACATCAATAACGTTGAAACCATCAAAGAGATGATAGCCAAAAGCGTATCACTCAAAGCCTGGGTAGTGAATCAAGATGAAAAAGAAGCTGGCATACGTGCTGTACTGAACTATGGACATACCTTTGGACATGTGGTAGAGAATGAAACCAACTATACCACTTACCTACACGGTGAAGCAGTAGCCATCGGTATGGTTATGGCAAATGCCTTAGCCATAGAGCTTGGACTCTTTAGTAAAGAGGAAGCTGATGCAGTAAAAGCGTTCTTAGTCTCTGCCAATCTCCCTACAGAATATATTATCAAAGATATTAATGACTTTTATGAACACTTCTTTTTAGACAAAAAGTCTGCAAAGGGAAGTATCAAATTTATTTTGCCACATGGCATGGGGAACTACAAAATTGTCTCTGATATAGATGAAGATATTGTTAAAAAAGTCTTAGCTACTTTTGGGGAGGACGCATGAAGTACATAAGCTTTCTTTTGTCATTATTGCTTTCCAGCCAACTACTCCTTGCCAAGGCTGATACAAAAAAAACTGCTGAGTCAAACAGTACTGTTGAAAAAACAGTCCTCCAAAATGAAAGTAAAATAAAAAAAGTAAAAACACAAAAAGAGATACAAGCAGAGCAAAAAAAACAAGAACTTATGCTAGAACATGAAGCTATAGAAAATGAGCTCAAAGAGAACAATATCTGGTCTAAAATCTATAGTAACTACCATACCTATCAGGTCTTGAAAAAGCAAAAAACACTTATAGATGGGAAAATTGCCCGTTTGGAAAAACGAAAAAAACTCTCTAAAGACCAAAAAGCTGATTTGGAAGCTTTAAAGGAACGTGAAGTAACACTCTCTGGTAAATTACAACTGCTTAAAGAGTATGAAAAAGACCCTTTTAAAAAGTTTCTTACCCCTCCGGATATAGGCACTGTACCAAGTGTAGGAAATCCTTTTGCTGTAATTGGGGCACTGTCGTACAAAGAAAAACTTCAGTCGGACCAAGAAGAATATAATGCACTTTACCACTCATTAGAACATATTTTAGAGAAATTTAAAGAGAAACGTGAGATTGTTAAACAACTCATGGCACTAGAGAGTAACAACGAACCATATAAAAAAGAACTCGCTGCTATTGATGATCAGATAAAAACTTTTACACCGGTTATTGATATCTTTAAGACCACACAAAATGTGTATACGAAGAAAATAGATGAGATAGAACTCAACCTAAAAAGAGATATACAAAAAGAAGTAGAGCGTACCATTATGATCGGTGCGGTGATACTCTTTTTCCTTTTTCTTCTCTTTTTTATTAAATATCTTGTACGTCGCTATATGTCAGACAATGAGCGTTTCTATACCATCAACAAAGCACTCAATATCTCATTTGTAACCGTACTCATATTTACACTCTTACTTGCCTATATAGAAAATGTTTCATACCTTGTGACCATTCTTGGTTTTGCATCAGCCGGTATTGCTATTGCGATGAAAGATTGGTTTATGTCATTGATGGGCTGGGTCACTATCGTGATGGGTGGTGCTATTCACGTGGGGGACAGAGTCAAATTTCAAAGAGGGAACATCGAATACATCGGTGATATTGTTGATATCTCTATGTTACGTATGACCATGCATGAAGATGTCACCTTGACAGCATACATGCACAATAGACGTGCTGGGCGTGTCATATTTATCCCGAACAACTTCATATTTACTGATATGATAGCCAACTATTCTCATGCAGGTCTCAAAACTGTATGGGATGGGATAGACTTTATGATTACCTTTGATTCAGACATCCAAAAGGCTGCTTCAATCGCTAAAGAGGTGACAAAGAAGTACTCTAAGGGGTATACAGACATCACAAGAAAACAGCTCAACAAGTTACGAAGCCAGTATCATATGAAAAACACCAATGTTGAACCACGTATTTTGACATTCATCGAGCCTTACGGTATGAAGATTTCTGCTTGGTACCTCACAAACTCTTATGCAACATTGACACTGAGAAGTACTATCTCTGCAGAGATTATCAAGAGAGTACAGGAAGAAGAGAGCATTCACCTTGCCTTTCCTACACAGTCTATCTACGTCGATAAAGATGTACGTAAACCTGTATCAGAACCACAGGATATACCTATGGGTGAGGAGACATTTTAATGCAAAAGGTATACTTTAAAACCTTTGGCTGTCGTACCAACCAGTTTGACACCCAAGTAATGATGTCAAAACTCAAAGACTATGAACTGACAGATGATGAACTACACTCTGACTACATCGTAGTAAACTCCTGTACAGTGACCAATGGTGCAGACTCTTCGGTAAGAAACTATATCTCTTCTATGAAACGTAAAAACCCAAATGCCAAAGTGATACTCGCAGGCTGTGGGTCTCACTCTAAAGGAGAGTCTCTTTTTGAAGACAAGAAAGTCTTTGGGGTCATAGGACACTCAGAAAAAGAGAACATCAATACCGTGCTTAAAAATGAAAAACCTTTTTACCAAATAGGTGACCTTGAACATATAGACTCTACCATCGTAGAGGAGTTTGTAGGGAAAAGCAGGGCGTTTATCAAAATACAAGAAGGCTGTGACTTTGCCTGTTCATACTGTATCATCCCACAGGTACGTGGTGCTGCGCGTTCACATAAAGAAGAGACCATCTTGGAACAGATCTCCAAACTTGCTTCCAATGGCTTTGGCGAGTTTATACTCACAGGAACAAACGTAGGAAGCTATGGACGCGACCATAACACTTCTATGGCTAAACTACTTAAGAAAATGAGTAACATTCGTGGTGTCAGACGTATACGCATAGGAAGTTTAGAACCCATACAGATAGATGATGAATTTATGGAACTTTTAAACGAGCCTTGGATGGCAAAACAGATGCATATTGCGCTACAACACACAAGTGACAAGATGTTAGAAGTTATGAACAGACGCAATACCTACAAAACAGATCTCGAACTCTTTAACAAAATAGCCTCACAAGGTTATGCACTAGGAACAGACTTCATTGTAGGGCACCCTGGTGAAGATGATGTAGAATGGAAGATGGCTATGGAGAGGGTTAAAGAACTTCCTCTGACACATGTGCATGCCTTTTCTTACTCTAAACGTGACAACACAGTAAGTGCTACGATGAAACCTGAGATTAGAGGAAACATTGCAAAAGAGCGTCACCGAGAACTAACAGCTATCATAAAAGCCAAAAATTATGCTTTTAGACGTAGTCATAATTCTAACTTGGAAGTCTTACTTGAAAATGGCAAAGAGGGTGTATACCAAGGTTTTGACCAGTACTTTAACAGAGTGACAGTCAAATCAAACGAAGATCTCAGTGCAAACTGGGTCTTTTTAAATAATGTGGAGGTCACAGATGCCGGCAACCAAGCGCAAATATAAACAAGCCATGCTTAATGCAAAAAACATAAAAATCATTACAGGTTTACTTGTTCTTCTCCTTGGATTACTCTTTTTTACTGTCATGAGAGATACAGATACACTCATCACACACAAACAGGCAAATGCACTCTACAGTGATGACAAAATAGAAAAAATTATTATTGATGGTGACTATATACGTCTCAAAACGCCAAAAAACACCTATAAAATCTATAAAGATGCTGTCAATAAAACAGCCTTTTTTGAAAAGTACCCGGTAGAAGTAGTGGAAGACAATAGCTATCTTTATGACTTTTTCTCTTTGCTTATCATACTTGTGGCATTTGGATTTTTATTTCGTCTTATCCAACAAAATAGACTGCAACAGCTTAAACAGATACGTTCTTCAAATAAAGCAGAAGAGGGTGTAGATATAGCACCGGTACAGGCGATTACCTCTACTGTAACCTTTGATGATGTTGCAGGAATAAAAGATGTAAAAGAGGAACTTGAAGAGATTATAGACTTTCTTAAAGAGCCTCAAAAATACCGAGATTTAGGTATACGCCTACCTAAAGGTGTCCTGCTTGTAGGCCCTCCAGGTGTGGGTAAAACACTTATTTCAAAGGCAGTAGCAGGTGAGGCGAATGTACCTTTTTTCTACCAAAGTGGTGCAAGTTTTGTACACATTTATGTAGGTATGGGCGCCAAACGTGTCTCAGAACTCTTCAGAAAAGCAAAACAGTCTGCCCCAAGTATCATCTTCATTGATGAGATAGATGCTGTGGGTAAAAGCCGTGGAGAGTTTAGAAACGATGAACGTGAAGCTACGCTTAACCAACTGCTTACAGAGATGGATGGATTTGAAGACTCTTCTGGTGTTATCGTCATAGGAGCAACAAACAAAATTGATATGCTTGACGAAGCATTGCTACGTGCAGGGCGATTTGACAGACGTGTGCATATCTCTCTGCCAGACTTGGAAGACAGAGCAAAAACCTTAGAGCTCTACCTCGCCAACAAACCCAATGAAGTGAACATCGAAGAAGTCGCACGTATGACAGTAGGGTTTAACTCGGCTGCGCTTGATACACTGACCAATGAAGCTGCTATCTACGCTATGCGTGGTAACAGACGAATGTTAGAGACTTCAGACTTTGAAGCGGTGAAAGAAAAAGTCTTACTTGGAAAACGTAAAATTCTCTCGTTTACCGATGAAGAACGCGAGATACAAGCCGTCTATCAAGGAGCCAAAGCAGTCATAGCAACATGGTTGGATGTTGAGTTTGAAAAAATAGGTATTGTCAATACCCGTCTACTCACACAAGAACATGAGATACTCTCAAAAAGCCAACTACTCTCACGTATCAAGGTCTACCTTGCAGGAAGTATCGCTACACGTATACGCTACAATGAGCAGTTTACCAATGCCGCAGCAGACATTGCACAAGCCAAAGAGATAGTAGGTAAAGTCGTCTATGAGTATGCCATGAGTGACAACTTCACTGTCACACCACAACAAGAAGAGGAACTTCTTAGAGAGTCTGTCTCAGAGGTCAATACTCTACTCAAAACACTTGATGTTGCATTGAGTGAAATATCGACACATCTTTTAGCTCATGAGAACATAAGTGCAGATGAATGTAGAGAGATTCTACGCAAAATTTTTTAATGAAACATTTTAGATGAAGTACTTTAACGGTTTTTCACTTCAAAATGAAGAGGGTCTCTTTAGGGAGTATCTTACAAATGATGCCTTTACCGTTGTAGGATTCTCTTACGGCGCACAACAGGCATTTGAGTATACATATGCAAGCAATGAGCGTATAGACAGACTTATTCTTTTCTCTCCTGCTTTTTTTCAGACCCCAAAGGCCTCTTTTGTACGTACTCAGTTACGCTATTTTGAAGCAGGGCAAGAAGCCTATGTTAAACAGTTTTTAGAAAATGTCTCCTATCCATCTAATCTAAATTTAGCGCCATACCTTAGCATAGGTACCAAGGATGAGTTAGATGCACTCCTAAGCTATGTTTGGGAAGAAGAGAAGATACAAACACTTTTAGACAAAGGCATTACCATTGAGGTGTTTCTAGGAGAAGACGACAAGATTATCAATGGTGAAGATGCACACGCATTCTTTACAAAACAATGCACCACTTACAGTATTAAAAACTGTGGGCATATCCTTAAAGGTCAAGCATGACAAATATTGTAATCACGGGATGTTCTACAGGTATTGGACTGGAGACTGCAAAATATTTAAAAGATAAATTTGTAAAAGTTTACCCGACAGCCAGAGATGTAAAAGATGTAGAGATGCTTAGAAGTTTAGGTTTTGAATACGCAATGCAACTTGATGTTACCAACTATGGACAGATAGCAGAAGTAATTGATGCTGTGATGCAAATAGAGGGGAAGATAGATGTTTGGTTTAACAATGCCGGTTTTGGGCAAGCTGGTGCCATAGAAGACATCAAAACAGAAATACTGCGTGAACAGTTTGAAACCAATGTCTTTGGACTACATGAGTGTACAAGACAAATTATACCTGTGATGCGAAAGCAGGGGTATGGAAAGATTATCCAACATTCATCAGTACTGGGACTCATCTCACTTTTTGGACGTGGTGCCTACAATGCCAGTAAATATGCTATAGAGGGACTTACTGACACCCTGAGACTAGAACTTCACGATACCGATATCTATGTTTCTTTGCTTAATACTGGGCCTATTACCTCTAACTTTAGAAAAACAGCAATGAAAAAGCTACTTGAGAATGTAAATATTGAACATTCAGTACATAAAAAGATGTATGAAAAAAACTTAGCAGGGAAACATAAGAAAGTACCTTTTAATGAAGAAGCAACATCAGTTGCAGTAGTGGTACACAAAATCATCTTAGCTAAACATCCGAAACCACGTTATTATATTACCAAAGCGACCTATCTTTTGGGTACTATCAAACGTTTAGTCAGTACAACACTCTTAGATAAATTATTACAAAAACTAGGCTAATACACTTTTTCAAGTTTACCTTTAGGTCTAGGATACACGGTATTACGCCCTTCCTTTTTTGCAGCATACATATGTGCATCTGCCTGACTAATAATGTCAGAGATAGGCAATTCATTGTCTTTTTCTGCGACACCTATACTTACCGTCATAGCTATTGTATGCTTATCATATTTAAAAGATGTATTTTCTATAGATTTTCGAATCTTCTCTCCTACCTCATAGGCAGCTTCCATACTTGCGTTGGGAAGAAGCACAAGAAACTCTTCTCCTCCCCAGCGCGCCAAAATATCATCTTTACGAATGATACTTTTAATTTCTGATGCCACTTTTTTGAGTACTTCATCTCCGGCAATATGTCCGTAATTATCATTGATTTTTTTAAAATAGTCAATATCACAGATAATCAGTGAAAAATTCTGATTGTCTGTATGGTAGTGTGTACAGGCATTTTCAAGCTCTTTATGTATACCTCGTCTATTATACACTTGCGTAAGATGGTCTTTATTAGACGAATCTTCTAGTTCTTTACTCAAGATATTCATTTTTTTAAATGTTTTTTCTCTTAAATATTCATACACAGAAGCAAGAAAGGTTACGAGTAATAATGATAAAACTATGCGCAACTTAAAAGCATCAGGGTACATTGTGATATCTAATCCAAAGAGTATAAACATAATGACAATAAAAAACAATAACATATAAAATATACCTAATCGAAAACCCAATAAAAACATAACAATCATAGGCAGGGGATATACCCATAAAGGACCTGTATTGTTTACCCCACCACTATAGACAAGATAGGCAAAAAGAATAAAAAAAAGTGTAGATATCACAAAAGATGCTATCTCTTTTTTTTGTGAAAATTTAAGAAAAAAATAATTTAAAATTAAGATAAAAGAAATAAAGAATAATACAAATGCAAGCATATAAAATGACTTATATAATGCATTTATTCCAAAGAGAGAAACAAAGAAAAATGCAATTAAATTAAAAGTATTGATAAGATATAGTTTACGCATTTCTTCGGTAGAATCATACTTAGATGCACCACAGTGAAAATACTTTATTATACGATTTTTTATTAAAAATGGTATACTCATCTATAGACTAACGTTAAGTTCATAAACCCCTCCTTCACAAAAAAATCAACATTGTAATATGGAGTAATTATATAGTAGTATTCTTTAAATTAGGTGATTATATTTTATGACGTACTATGACGCTTTTTTATACATATATTAATTTAGTACATTTTATTATCCGCATTTCGAATGGCAGCATAGATTGAATGACTATTCTCAATATCTGTCACACCTGTAGTTAAGCTTATATGCATAGGCTTATTATCATGTGTAAGTGTCATATTTTTAATGCGCTGTTTGAGTGCCTCTGCAAATTTACAGGCATCGTTATATACCGTTTTGGGTAATAAGATTATAAATTCAGCACCTGTCCAGCGTACTATGGCTTCACTGTTTTTAATGCAGTTTTCTATTTCCTGTTTTATCTCGTGAATGACCATTTCACTAATATCATCACCATAACGCCCCTTAATATCAGGCAAATAATCAATATCTGCTAAAACAATACTCATATTTTTATCATGTTCTTTAGCATAGGCAAACAGAAGTTCATATTCTTCACCAATACCACGTTTATTTGCGAGTTCAACCGACTGTTCTTCTTTTGCTTCATCGATTAATTTTTTACTTAAGGCACATACTTGATCCAAAGACTTTGCACTGGAATATTCATATAAAGAAGCAAAAAAAGCAACTGTAGTAAAAGAAAGCAAAAGCTGTGATTTATATTCGTCACGATACGTAGCCATAAAAGGTGTATCTATAGGTATATAAAGTATCATAATCATACCTAAGGCAAAGATACCTATATCTATTAAGCCATGTTTGAAGCCATGTAAAAAAAGTGCTAAAGCTGGGAATACGTAAATCCATAAAGAACCCGTATTTTCAATGCCATCACTATAGACTAAGTAGAGAAATAAACATAAAAACAAGTATACGATAAGATTGGAAGATAAAGCATACTTTTCTCGCTTAATTGCAAAAAAATAATTAAGAATTAATACAAAGGAAATAACTATAAACATCATCGACAGTGTCGTGTTACCATTAAATAGTGCAAAAATGCCAAAAGGCATAGTCACAACTACACCCATAAGACCAAAAAGCTTTATCAGAAAAATATTTCGTATCAATCTAGGGTTAGACTCACATACATTTTGATTTAGATTTTTTTTATAATCTTCTAAATTTCTAGAAGGCAATCGTCCCATTCAGTATCTCCGCTCAATCTTTTTATACTGTTAGTTTAACGCAAAAAAGTCATTAAAATGTCAATTTAGATATAATCTCCCAATAAATTTTCTAAGGAATAACAAAACATGGATAAAATTAAAATCGGTGTTGTAACTACAAGTGACAGAGCTTCTAAAGGTATCTATGAAGATATCTCAGGTGTGGCAATTATGGATACCATGAAAGAATACCTACTAAATGAGTGTGAATATGAGTATAGATGCATTCCTGATGAACAAAGTCTTATTGAGACTACTTTGGTAGAACTTTCACGTGAGTTAAACTGTGATCTCATAGTCACTACAGGTGGTACAGGCCCAGCGATGAGAGATGTAACTACAGAAGCGACTGAAAATGTCTGCCAAAAGCTTTTACCAGGTTTTGGTGAGCAGATGAGAGCGGTAAGTTTTAAGTATGTTCCTACAGCCATTTTATCGCGTCAGACAGCAGGTATTTGTAATGGTGCACTCATTATCAATCTTCCTGGTAAACCAAAGTCAATTAGAGAGTGTTTAGATGCTGTTTTTCCTGCTGTTCCATACTGTATAGACCTTATAGGTGGTAGCTTTATGGAAGCCAATGAAGAAGTAATTAAAATCTTTAGACCAAAGTCAAAGTAACGTATATACGGACTAGGGGACATTGGTTGAATTTCTGAAAGAAATTAAAGCTGTGTCCTCAAATAAATGGAGGGAAGGATACCGTAATGAATATTGAATTTATAGAATCAAAACTGAATGAAATTGTAAAAGAACTAGAAATTGAGGTGATGGATGTGCTGATGGATGAGAGTCTGGACAAGAAGCAAACTAATCTTCATATGAAGCCTCTCACTTCTACAAAAAAAATACTCACAAACGCACTGGAAAGTATCAAGATGGTGGACAGACTAGGGCGTGAAGAGTTGGAGAAATAGGATGCCAAATAGTCTATTTCTTCTACTTATTCTCGTAAGTATCATACTTTTTTTCTGGGGCATCGTTAAAGCCATTAAAACACAAAAAAATAAATATGCCTGGGCAATGCTTCCCTTTTTTATCATGATGGGACTCATGTTTATACGTTAATAAAGGACACATCTAATTATTTACGTGTAGAGGTCATTCCTGCACTCAGCCAGTCCTGCATGCCTCCACGATACCAGTTTATCTTTTCAGGAGGATAACCAATCTCTAGGAGTGCATTTATCATAGCTACAGACTGTGAACACCATGGTCCGTTACAAAAGATAGTTACCGTTTTGGCTTTCAAAAAATCCAAACTCTCATCTTCGTGAATAATGACATCTAAAGTACGTAAATCATGTTCAAATTCAAACTCAAAGGCATCTCGCTCTTTAAAGTGATGAAAAGGCATATTTACAGCCCCAGGGATAGTACGGTAGTCAAACCAAGTCTGTTTTCTTCCGTCAATTAGCAGCAAATTATCATCTTTTTGCATATGCTTCATAAATGCCAATACCTCTAACTCTCCATAGGTTGTCACTTCATCATGAATATGCATAGGTAAAAGTTTACCTGTTGTATGTACATAGGTAGACTTACACTCGGGAGGTACTTTCTCATTGGCATAGTTTCCTGTCCAGACCATCATGTTGTTAATAGGAAGCTTTTTACACTCTGCAGGGATGTCACGTTTCACTGTTATGGTATGTATCTTTCCTGCATTATCCACAACTTTAACAGGTACACCCACATACTCAAACCCCAAGCGATCAGCGTAAAGTAGTGAAGTTAGAAAAAGTGAGATAACAATTATTTTAATTTTCATAATATATCCTTTTATTTCTATATTAGCATAAAGTATAAAAGAATGAAAGGGGGAGGAACTCTAATGCACTAAAAAACTTAGTGCATCAGAGGAAAGTTAAACGTTCGAAGCGACCTTATAGGTAGGATCATCTTCTTCATAAGAACAGAACGGACCAGCTGTTTTTAACATACGTTTACAATCTTCCGAGAGGTGACGTAAAGTAAGCTTTTTCCCTGCCTTTCTATACTTTTCTGTCAAACTATCGATGGCTTCAGCTCCTGAGCTGTCCATCACTCTTGCATTTTTAAAGTCTATCACTACTTCATCAGGGTCATTCTCTACATCAAACTGCTCATTGAACGATGTGACTGAACCAAAGAAAAGAGGGCCGTCTAGTTCATAGACTTTTTTACCATCTTCTTCTTTCGTACGTGCGATAATCTTTGCATGTTCCCAGGCAAAGACAAGTGCAGAGATGATGATACCTGCTATGACTGCTACTGCCAAGTCTTCGAGTACGGTGATGATGGTTACCGTGATAAGCACAAAGGCATCGGCTTTTGGCATATGTTTTAGACGTTTTACTGATGAGAACTCAAAGGTCCCGATACTCACCATAAACATGATACCCACAAGCACTGCCACAGGAATGGCTGCGATGACATCTGAAAAACTCACTACCAAAATGATGAGCAGTACCGCTGCAGTAAACGAAGACAAACGCCCAAGCCCACCAGAGGTGAAGTTGATGACCGATTGTCCTATCATCGCACAGCCTGCCATTCCACCGAAGAGTCCAGAAGTCGTGTTGCCCACACCCAAAGCTACACACTCTTTGTTACCCGAACCACGCTCACCACCCATTTCATCAAGGACAGAGAGTGTAAGCAATGACTCAATAAGCCCTACCAATGCCACAATAAGCGCAGTAGGTAAAATCACCATCATCGACTGCCAAGTGAAGATATCTGTGTATGGCATCACAAAAGAGGGGAAAGAGACATGAGAGAGGTCTGCCAAATCACCCACTGTTTTGGTATCGATATGCCCAAAATAGACAACCAAAGTTACCACTACAATAGCCACAAGCCCAGCAGGTACTGCCTTAGAGACTTTTGGTAAAAACTGCATCGTAGCCATCGTAGAAACGATGATGATATACATAATGTAATTCTCTTGAAAACTTGCCTTGATGATGTCTATCCAAGAGCTATACTGCTCCATATGGGCAGGCGCAAGAAAAGGAAGCTGTGCCATTGCGATAACGATAGCCAAACCATTGACAAACCCAAAAAGCGCAGGCTGAGGCACAAGACGGATAAACTTACCCATCTTCATCACCCCAATAGCGATTTGAATCAGCCCTGCGATGATGGAAGTAATGAGGATATAATGTAAGACCATCATAGAGAGTGCTTCTGTGTCAAGGTCAGGATAGTGCTGCTTCACCCAAAGCCCAAGTCCCACAAACACCACAGCCACAGACCCGGTAGCGCCAGAGATCATCCCTGGCTTACCCCCGAGAATGGAAGTAATAAGCCCAATAATAAAAGCCCCATAAAGCCCCACCACTGGACTTACCCCGGCAATGAATGAAAAGGCGATAGCTTCAGGCACAAGTGCCACAGCAACCAAAGCCCCAGAGAGTACATCATTTTTGATGTTTTGTTTTGAATAGTTTTGAATGTTAAACAAGGTTGTTTCCTTACGTATATATGCGTGGAATTCTACCATAAACATTTATGATATGAATGAAGTTTTTTTCTTTACTTTCATTTCAAAAACTCTGAAATGAAAAGCCACACTTACGATG
>JALXBG010000021.1 GCA_026991605.1 Sulfurovum sp. | reverse complement strand
GCAACATGCCCCATACTTACACGTAAAGCACGGCGAGAGTATGGGTGTGGCCCATAACTTGGTAGCAGATAAGAGTCTATACCTATGGCAGCAGCAGAGCGTGCAATGGCTCCTATATTCTGTGTAGAGCTTATTTCATCTAACATGAGGATATTATTGCCTAAATCATCGAGTGTTGACTCTCTGGGACGTATGCCATGCATCATCACATTATGGTGTATTTTGTGTCCTACAAGATTTTGCATCTGCTCTTTTGTTGCCACATAAAATGTAGCATTATGCAGATTTTCCAAGAGTGCTTTATGTGTCTCATAATACTCTTGTGTTGCAAGAATGCTGCGTACTTCAAGATTTTCTTCTATGAGCAAATTGACTACTTTTGGGCTATCAGCTACAAAGGAGCCATCTGCTTTGAAAGCATGTTCACGGAATTGATGATAAATCTGTAGTTCGGGTGCATGTATGTCGTTTATGTGTGTAAAATTCATAGGGTATTGTACTCAAATTTTTTGTTATTTAGTGACTGCAATGGACTTATAATATATCGTTTATGTATATTGGATATAATTTAAAATATTATATTACTTAGTGCGGTAATAACTTGAGGATTACACATTGAAAAAAATACTATTTGCCTTACTATTTTTGGCAACTTCACTTATGGCGGAACTTACGCAGGTATGGGCTACACCAGAGTTTGCAGATAAAAATATCAAAATTATCGATATTCGTACACCAGCGGAATGGAGAGAGACGGGGATAGTCAAAGGTTCCTACACGATTACCTTTTTTGATGAGAGAGGAAATTTTAATGTGAAAAACTTTTTAACACAACTTAACATGGCTGTAAAAAAAGATGAACAGTTTGCACTCATTTGTAGAGTGGGTTCTCGTACAGGGATGGTTTCAGAATTTTTATCTGAAAAATTAGATTATAAAGTTATCAATCTAAAAGGTGGCATCATGAAAATGATACACGATGGGTACAAAACAGTACCTTACGCCAAATCTGTAAATAGAAAAAAGGATTAGTCACAATCATCGCATTCGTGGACTTCTCATAAAATCATCGACGAACCTTCGGGTGCGACTCAAATTTTATGAAAACCCCACAAACACGAGCATTGCAACTACTCCAAGTTTTCAATTAACATATTTGGCTTCTAAACAGTAATTTTTACTAAAAAATGTCAAACTTGATTGACATTGACTCAAGTTTTTTGATATAATCCTCCTATATTTAAAAAGATAAAATTACGATTATAGGATATAATATGTCAAAAAGTTTATATGAAACACTCGGTGTGAGCGAAAATGCCTCTGCTGATGAAATCAAAAAAGCTTATAGAAAACTTGCAAGAAAGTATCATCCAGATATCAATAAAGATGAGTCTGCGGTTGATAAGTTTAAAGAGATAAATGCAGCGTATGAGGTACTTTCTGATGATGAGAAGAAAGCACAGTATGATCAGTTTGGTGATCAGATGTTTGGTGGTCAAAATTTCCATGATTTTGCCCAAGGGCAAGGTGGTAGTGTAGACCTTGATGAGATACTCCGTCAGATGTTTGGTGGAGGAGGCGGTGGCTTCTCAGGTGGGGCACAAGGAGGATTTGGCGGTTTCGGTGGTGGTTTTGGTACACCAGATTTAGATGTACATGCACGAATTACTGTACCATTTATGACTGCCGTTAAAGGTGGTAAATACAGTATTAATGTTGACGGAAAAAGTTTTGACATTAAGATACCTGCAGGTATAAAGTCCTGTGAGACATTACGAGTAAGAGGTAAAGGTAAAACCTATCAAGGGCATCAAGGTGACCTATTGATAAAAGTTGATGTGGCAGATTCCCCAGAGTATGAAAGAAAAGGATTGGATTTATATAAAACATTTGATGTTCCTTTAAAAGAAGCACTCTTTGGTGGTAAAATAGCTGTACAAACACCAGAAAAAGAAGTTTCACTTAAAGTGCCTAAAAATACAAAAAATGGACAAAAGTTTAGACTTAAAGGTAAAGGTATACCTGACAGAAAAACAGCAATGAAAGGCGACTTGTATCTTGTTGCCAATGTCGTACTCCCCGATGTAGATAGTTTAGATGAAGAAGTAAAAAAAGTACTAGAAGAAAAACTCTAATTAGTAAAGGATAGATGATGCATAGTTATGATGAACCGGTTTACCTTATCTCTGTAGTGGCTACCATGTTAGATATCCACCCTCAAACCCTTAGACAGTACGAACGTGAAGGACTAGTTGAGCCTTCACGTACACAAGGTCGTATGCGTTTGTATTCACAGCGCGATATAGAACGTATGAAACTCATCTTAAGACTTACACGTCAGATGGGTGTAAACCTTGCGGGTGTAGATATAGTACTGCAACTCAAAGAACAGATTGATACTATGCAAGAAGAGATAGACCAATTACGTGAAGAACTCTCAAAAGTCAATCGTAATGGTTTAGTGCATTCAAGTAAAGCTTTAGTGACAAAGAGTTCATATGATATTATTATTTTTGAGGATTGATGACTTTTAGTAAATTATGAACTAAAGGGCACCAAATAACAGGTGATATCCTAAAGTAAATTTATGCTATTCTATAAATTCATTGGGAAAAATAGAGCGTAAATGTAGTAGGTTATGAAACAACAAAAATATTATAATTTTCTTCAGAAACAAATCTTACTCATGATAGGCTTATCACTCATACCTGGGATTGTATATGTCTTTTTTGGATGGGCATTTAACATTCTTATACCCGCACTTTTATGGTATATCTCTCTTATATTTATTTCATTATATGGTATAGCTGTCTATAGATACTTTTCCAACAATAAAATGAACGAAGAGCAGCTAAGTAGGTGGTATAAACATTTAACTGTCTTTATGTATCTTATATTTTCTTCTTGGGCTGTTATTTTTATACTCAATATTCAATATACTGAATACAATTTACACTATATAGCTATTTTTACCGAATTGGGAGCTGCTGTAGTCGCTTCTGCACTTTTAGTTTCAGATAAGAAACTTTTTATGTCTATACTTTGGACATTGATGCTACCTCTTGTTATCTATTTTTCCCTTCTAGGTACATGGTTTGGGTATGTGTTATCTGTCTTTTCTTTGATATTTTTAGGGGTACTTCTCTATGCTGCATATAATACCAATCATCTAATACGTACAAATTACTATCAGGCACAGCATGATATGCTGACAGGTCTCTATAATCGTCGTTATTTTATGGAGTATATGGAACCACTTCATCAAAGACTCTTGGAAAAAAACAAAATTTCCTATATGTTACTCATTGATTTAGACCATTTTAAAATGATTAACGATTCTTTGGGTCATGAGATTGGTGATAAGCTATTGATAGCTGTAGCTAAACGTTTGGCAGCCTATAGTAAAGATAAATATATACTTGCGCGTTTGGGTGGCGATGAGTTTATTTTGGTAAGTGATGAACTTGACAAAACAAAAGAGACGCAGGAAGAAGCCCATAACTTTGCATTACGTCTGCTAGATGAAATAAGAAGACCTTATAGTATAGAGACCCACCATTTGCATATCTCTGCAAGTATTGGTCTACATGAATTGGAAAATTTCTCTTTGGATTCTAGTAATTTTATCAAAGAGGTAGACATTGCTATGTATGAAGCAAAGTCTAAAGGAAGAGATGGTGTGATTGTCTTTAACAAAGATTTGTCTGAAAGGGTTGAACGACATTTGGAGATTGAACAAAGGTTGCATCAAACCCTTAATGGTAACCGACTCAAAGTCTATTATCAACCTCAGTTTGATCGTGACAGTAAAATAGTCGGTTGTGAGGCTTTGGTACGTTGGTTTGATGATGATTTGGGTGAACTATCTCCGGATGAATTTATCCCTATAGCAGAAAATACAGGGCTTATTTTAGAGTTAGGTTCATATGTGTTATATGAGACATTTAAAGTATTGCACGGTTGGAATGAAGAAGGACACTATCTTCAAAATTTTGCTATTAACATTAGTATCCGACAGCTGTTGTATGAACCCTTTATCGAAGAGGTAGAGGTGTTGATGAAATACTATTTTTCAAAAGAAGACCTCTCCCAAAAAATTATTTTTGAAATCACAGAGCATGTTTTTTCTCAAGATATGGATAAAGTAGTCAAGACAATGAAGAGACTTCAAAAATTAGGTATTATATTTTCTATCGATGACTTTGGCACGGGGTACTCTTCTTTGAGTTATCTTCAAGAACTACCTATCGGTGAAGTAAAGATAGATAAAGCTTTTATTGCTGGGTTGGGTAGTAATGGCAACAGTGAAAAGATGATTGGTACCATTATCTCCATTGCTAAAAATTTCAATTTGAAAATTGTCTCAGAGGGTGTTGAAGAAGCATCACAGTTTGAAGCTTTACAAGCATACGACTGTGACATTTTCCAAGGATTTTATTTTGATGAAGCCTTGCCGAAAGAGGCTTTTGAACAAAAGTACTTTACTACTTAGCACTGTCCTTAACATGCTGAGCTATAAGATGTATGGCCATCCCATAGCTTGTTGAGTTGTTATAGCGTGTAAGCACACGAAAGTTCTTTGCACCAAGCCAAAGGTCATCATGTGTGAGATTACGGTTTTTAAGAAGATATGCTCTTGACTCAGTAAAGGGTTGCTTCGGTTTGATACCATGTTTACGTATGGTACTGAGTGTAAGTGTCTTTTTGTATGACGTTTTGAGCCCTTTGTATCGTTTTCCTTTATAACTCGCAGATACAGCCACTAAAGCACCTTTCGTCCAACCATTTTTATGCATAAATTTAGCAATAGACCCGATGCAGTCTTCCAAATCCCAAGGGTCAGTTACTCCATCACCATTGAAGTCCGATTTGTGTCTACGTGCTACAGAGGGTACTTGTTGTACACACCCCATGGCGCCTGCAAAAGAGCCTTCAAGTTTTGTAATGCTGTAGCCTTTCTCTCTGGCAAACAAAAAGAGATGCTTGAGCTCATTTTTGAAAAACTTTTGCATACGGTTTTTATGAAAAGCAAGGGTAGCTAAGGCATCAAGTATGTTGTAGTCACCTGTATATTCGCCAAACTTACTCTCCACACCCATAAAGCCAACAATATAGTCCATATCGACATTATAGACTTTACTTGCTCGTAATAATGTAGGATAATGAGCTTTTTTAAATTTCTTGGCTTTGGCTAGACTCTTTTTGTCTAACACATGTGCTTTGTATCGTTCCCATGAGCCATTTGTAGTACCTACTTTGTATTTGCCTGTATAGCGTGCTAAGGTGTCTCTGTCAAGTTTGGCATGTTTAAGTACGTTAGTCATGTAGTCAAGTTTGAAGTGGTATTTCTTTACCATCATATTGATAAAAGTATGTACATTTTTTTTTGCTAAATAGTCATACGCTACAGGAGGTCTGTCATCATTGGATAAAAGGTACACTGGTATAAGTATCAGAAGTAAAATTATTTTCATTCTGAACCTTTGAGTACAAGTAGCGCATCACGGTAAATAGGCTCATCTATAAAGCCATACTTCTCATCCATAAACCCATTAATACCTTGTTTGGCATGTGTTTCAAATGTTTTTTTAATATGTTTTGCACGTACATATGCATCTTCATCTAAAGCAAATACTTCATTGGCGATAGCCACTTGTTTTGGCCCCATACAGGCTTTTGATGTAAAGCCTATCATCTTCTCTCTTTCACACCACATTTTAAAAGTTTTAGTATCGTGATACTCTTGAAACATAAAACCTATGGGGTGAATGCCAGCCGTTTTTGCATCGACTAGAAATTTGGAAAGAATATAGTCTATAGTAGGGTTGTCTTGTGTGACAATGGACTGTGGCAAGTCAAGAGAGGTCAGCAGGTCAAGTATGCCTAGATTGGCAGTGGTAAGACGTTCGTCTATACGTAGAGAACTTAGGTTTTCAAATGCTTCTTTTGTTTCAAGTGAGATGTGAAGTTCTTTGTCTTTTGAGAGCAGGGTAAGGGCTTGGGCTATCTCTATTTGATTTTTTACTTTTGCAACACGCACAGCATCAAAAGCAAAATCATTTAAAAATTCTATCTCCTCTGCTCCTCCATCATCTAAAGGGTTCACTCGCACAACTATGAAGCTGTTGGCATGTTCCATATGAGAAAGAAAAAGTGCAATGTTATGTAGGGCTTCTTTCTTATGACTAGGAGCAATGGCATCTTCAAGATTAAGGGTTATCATATCTGCATCACTCTCATCCATACGGTTAAGATGTTTAAGTTGTAAAGGGTTGAGCATCATATTGGAGCGTTTACGCCTATGAGAACACAGTGCTTTTCTTTTGTTCCCATAGGAAAGATTCATACTATTATTGAGATAATCATGAGGGGTGAGTGCATCAAAAATCATACGTTATCATAACAGATTTTCGTTGAGGAGCCCTTAAGTACGTACCTCATTTATCTCTTGCATCTGTTCAATATATGTGCAGAGTTCACTGTTTTCTTTACAGGGTTGGGTGAGGTCATTGTAATATTCAATGACATTGGAAGCTACAAATTTCCAATCTATAAGTTCCCAGATGGATTCAAGATATTTTTTTCTATCATTTTTGTAGTCAATATAATAGGCATGTTCCCATACATCCATAGCAAGTAATGGAGTATGATGATGAATAACTGGTGTATCAGCATTGCCACGTTGGGTGATAATCAATTTTTCATTAATATCGAGTTCCAACCATACCCAACCTGAACCAAAGAGTGTACTAGACTTTGTTATAAATTCTTTTTTAAAGGATTCAAACGAGCCAAAGTCTCGTTCAATCAGTTCTACAAACTTTGCAGTTGGTGGTAATGGATCGGGGGTAAGACACATCCAGTAAAATTCATGGTTAAACGCCTGCGCTGCATTATTAAACAGAGAACCATCACTGTTTTTTACAATATTAATTAAAAGTAGTTCATTATCCAGTTCTGTATTTTTGATAAGAGCATTGGTATTATCTACATAAGCTTGATGGTGTTTTCCATAATGATATTGAATTGTTTCTTTCGAGATAATGGGTTCTAATGCATCTTTTGCAAAAGGTAAATCTATTAATTGTATAGCCATAATAACTCCTCTTTTTAAGTGTGTATAAGATTATAACATAATTGTAAAAATGGAAAATGCTACTTTTGTTCATATGTATAAAGAAAAGAGGATGATTTATAAAGTAACGGTATAATATCCTAAAAAATTAAGGATATTTTCAAATGCGTTTTTTACTTTTATTACTACTATTAACCTATATGGCAAGTGCCAGTATGGAAATCTATCCGAAAAAAGAATGTGAACTTTTTAATAATCTCAAACATAGCAAAAACAGAGGACATGAAGTGCTCAAGATGGACAAAGTGTATGAAATGCTCAAACATCATAAAGAACAATATCTTGTAAAGGTTGAGGGTACAACGCCAGCACAGCGTTGGGTAGATGATGATTGTCTAAGTTTAAGACCTTTACGTGGTACACCCATTTATGAGGTTATGCATAGCGGTACTACGGCAAAACCTGTGGTGAAAAAAACAGTAAATATAGAGGATGAACTGAGTCGTGCTGATACAAATATGGCTAAAAAATCCCAAAAAAAGTTTGAAAAGAGTACAGTGACTTCGAAGCAAAATCTTCTAGCACTCTCATGGCATAATGCTTTTTGTGAAACACACCGTTACAAAAAAGAGTGCAAGAGAAATATAAGTTCGCTTTTTCGTTCAAAAAAGCGTGAAACAGCATTTGTTTTACACGGTTTATGGCCACAACCACGCAACAAAGTCTATTGTAACGTTGACTATGAATTTATACAGGCTGACAAGAGTAAGCGTTGGAGAGATATTCCATGCTTGGCACTAGATGATACGGTTGAGAAAGATCTTGCTAAAATTATGCCTGGATTTGCGTCAGACTTACACAAGCATGAGTGGGTAAAACATGGTACTTGTTATGGCACAGAGGCAAATAAGTATTTTTCAGATGCTATTTCTTTGGTAACGCAGGTCAATGCATCTGCTTTGGGAACGCTCTTTAAACAAAAGATAGGAAAATATATCTCTTTAAAAGAGGTAAGGGCTTTGGCCAATAAAACCTTTGGACAAGGGACAGGCAAGAGAATAGTACTTCAGTGTAAAAATGGACTTATCACTGAGCTTTGGTTGCAGCTTGGTACAGGTAGTAATGATTTGGCTACTTTACTGAAACGTGGAAAGCCAATGTATAGCCGTTGTAAAGGTGGACGTGTGGATAAGGCAGGGTATGGCAGATAAGACAGATGTCTTAGAAGCACTCAAATACTCAAATGTTTTCCTAACAGGGGGTGCAGGAGTAGGGAAGTCTTATATTACCAATGAGGTGATAAGAGACTACCGTAATCGTG
>JALXBG010000020.1:3833-27618 GCA_026991605.1 Sulfurovum sp. | reverse complement strand
TATTAATTTGTGCATTACTTGAAACATTATTCGATTTTTGTATAGGATGTAAGATATACTACGCAATTCAGATTGGAAAAGGTTTTTTAAGCAATGGTAGGAATATCAAGTAAAACAATTTATGCTATCGCGGCACTCCATGAACTGGGTGCAGCAGATGAAGGCAGTGTACTCAAGATAAAAGAGATTGCAGGCAATGCAAACATCCCTCAAAACTTTTTAGAGCAGATACTTCTAGAGCTCAAAAAACAAGGTTTACTTCTCAGTGTCAAAGGTGCACATGGTGGCTACAAATTGGCGCGTCCTTTAAAAGATATCACCCTTAAAGATGTGGTTGTTGTACTTGAAGCAGATATCTTTTCAGATATTTCACAAAATGATAATCCAGCTCTTAAACTTTTTTGGGATGACCTAAAAACAAATGTTGTAAAAGCGTTTGAAATTCCGCTTTCTGAACTTAAAAACTATGAACTTAAAGCCACACAAACACTCAATTATTCAATATAGGAACGCTAGAATATGAAAGATCCAATAGATTTTGATTTTTATAATACGCAACTTGTCCACAATGTAGGAAACAGAGTAGGACCTATCGCTCAAACCATTACACCATCTGCTGCTTTTGGATACCAAAATGCAGAAGAAGCAGAAGGTATTTTTGCTGCAACGGTCAATAAACCACTCTATGCAAGAGTTGGAAACCCTACAAATGGTAAACTAGAGAGCATCGTAGCCCAACTTGAATGTGGCTTTGGTGCCATCGCTACTTCTTCGGGTATGGGTGCTATCTCTATGGTATGTACCGCCTTTTTAAATGCTGGTGATAAACTGCTTTGTATTGGTGGCTTCTTTGGGGGGACATACTCATTGGTCAATGAAACACTTGCACGTTTTGGTGTAACCAACAGCTTTTGTGAAGTAGATGACTTTGAGCATATAGAAAATGCACTTAAATTAGGTGTTAAAATGGTTATTTTCGAGTCTGTAGGTAACCCAAGTCTTACACTGCCAGATGTACAACGCATCATTGATCTTTGTAATCAGTATGAAACGGTGGTGATGATAGACAATACAGCAACCCCAATACTTTTACGTCCTTTGACGATGGGAGCAGACATAGTCGTGCATTCAAGTACTAAAAACATGTCTGGGCATTCAGCGGCACTTGGCGGTGTAGCAGTCTTTAGAGAAGTCAAAAGCGAGGGCGATAAACTTCTGAATGAAAAGTATAAAGACTTACATAAAATCGTCAAAAAAATGGGTAAAAAAGCCTTTATTCCTATTTGTAAAAAAAGAGCTATCCGTGACTATGGTATGACAGCCAATGCTTTTGGTTCATTCGTGACGATGATAGGGCTTGAAACACTCTCATTACGTGTTGAGCGTATCAACCAAAATGTAGAGAAAGTCGCTGTACTCCTCGACAAAAAGTTCCCAGAAGGTGTGCGTGTCAATCACCCCTCATTGCCTTCAAGTCCAGACAATGCGCGTTACCTTTCAGACTTTGCGCAAGGGTGTGGACCACTGCTTAGTATCGACTGTGGTACAAAAGAGCGAGCGTTCAAGTTGCTCAATGCACTTAAACTTGTGATTATGACAGCAAACATTGGTGACAATAGAACACTTGCCTTGCATATGACAAGCACTATCTACTCAGACTTCAACGAAGATGCACGTAAATTCTTAGGTGTACATGAAGGACTTATTAGGGTTTCAATTGGACTTGAAGACCCAGTGAGTGTGGCAGAAGACTTTATACAAGCAGCTAATGCCATCTAACTAGGAGTTAGAGTGTCGCTTTAAGTCCATAAAAGGTTGAACGTAACTGCATCATACTTTTTGTAGCAAACTGTTCTATAAAACTTTCCAATTTGTCTTTCTCTTTCCATTCAGGTTTTTTGACTTTGGCGAGTTTAGCCAAGTCAGCCTTAGCTGTACTTATAACCCCTATCTCATCGATGAGTCCGGCTTCTTTGGCACGTTTGGCAGAGAAGATATGTGCATCTGCATACATTTTAGACTTGCTCACCTCTAAACCTCTTGCTTCTGCCACATCTGAGACAAAGAGATCATACGTATCTTTAGTAAGTCTTTCAAGCTCTTCACGCTCTTGGGGTGTCCACTCTCTTGTGGGTGTCCCTGCTTCTTTGTAGGTACCTTGTTTGACTATCTGTGTTTTTACGCCAATGGTCTTCATAAGTTCCTCGACATTGGCACTCTCCATAATAACCCCGATAGAGCCCACAATAGCACCAGGATTTGCGATGATTTTGTTCGCATATATCGATCCATAGTAGCTTCCACTTGCCATGATGCCTGAGGCATAGGCAACGACAGGTTTATGTTTTTTGAGTTCTTTTATTGCATAGGCTATCTCTATGGAGGGAGGGACAGAACCACCAGGTGAGTCTACATTAAGCAGTACCCCTTTGATGTTCTTGTCTTTTTGTGCCGCTTTTATCTCTTTCAGTATGGCATCGGCTGACATGATGGGACCTGCAAGTTTGATCTCTTGTAGGTTTGCCGTTTTGAGCTGCGTGGTAGACGATGGCATGAGTACCACGAAGGCGATGAGTAAAAAGAGCATCCCCATAAAGTGTTGTCCTATCCACTTGATACTGTTACCAATGGCTTTAAACATATTGTTCTCCTTCGATGTAAAGTGCTGAAATTTCTTTGGTATGTAAAATACTCCATAGTGCTATCTCTTCAGGGCGTTTAGGTGCTTCTCTGAGTGTCACGATGGCAAAATCTGCTGCTTTATCTGCCTCTATTTTACCACAGTTTAGTCCCAATATATCTGCTGCATCTGAGGTGACAGTTTTGAGTAGGTTGATGGCAAGTTCTTGTATGGGGATATCATTATGTAGAAGCAGAGCAGCTCTTAGCTCATCAAAAATATTGAGTGAATCATTGGAACTTAGCCCATCTGTAGCTACTGTGAACGGAAGTTTGAGGTTTTCTATAGGCAGTCTTCCACAACCCAAATATCGGTTACTTCGAGGACAGTGGGCGATACTATGCCCCTTTTGTGCTAAATAGTCCAACTCTGCTTGGTTTGCCTGAACACAGTGTGTGAAGTGTGTCGGGTAGGTGTCAAAGGCATACATAAACTCTTGTATATTTGTGACTGGTGTCTCGGTGCTAAAGTACTTTTTAAAGAAGCCTTTGAGTTCACCTTCTCCATGCTCCAACCACTCTCTTTCTGCTTGTGACTCTAAAAAATGCGCAGAAAGCGGAAGCTTATGTTCTTTGGCAACATTGACAGCTTTTTGCAGGATAATAGGATGCACAGAGTAGGGTGAGTGAATAGCAATTGCAGGTGTGATACGCGATGAGGCTTCACAAGACATAGAGGCTTTTACACGCTCCATAAAGTCACCATAAAGCATATCTGCATATTGGGCATTTGAGCCTATGAGTTCATTAAAAAAGACTACTCTTTGAGGTGTTTTTTCACACACTTCAAGCTCATTACCAAAGCTCGAGATGGCACCAAATGTGGTAATACCCGAACGCATCATCGCTTCACATTCACTCATCATGACACTGTTGTCACATTCGCCTACCAGGTCTTCTCTATGTTCGATGACAGAGTCCAACCATGGCATAAATGAGCCATATTTGAGTGAGGTTTTGTTGGAAGAAAATTCCAAATGTACATGGGTGTTGATAAACCCAGGAAAGAGTATAGAATTGGGTTCACTTTCGATGATTTCTGCATCAGGATATTTTTCTTTTAATACTTCTAAACTATCAATCTCGTTGATGATTTCAGTAAATGCTACTGCTTTATTTTCTACAAAGCCTTGGGGTGTATAGACAAAGTCTGTATTGATTATTTTCATATTGCCTCATTTTCAAACTATTTAGATAAAATAATACCCAAATAAACTAAACAAGGTACAACATGAAAATAGTAGTTATTCAAGGTCCAAACTTAAATATGCTCGGTATTAGAGAGCAAAATGTATATGGTCCTATGAAATTAGAAGATATTCACTCTCAAATGAAAGCATTTGCAGAGCAAAATAAAATTGAAATTGAATTTTTTCAGTCTAACTTAGAGGGTGAGATAGTAGATAGAGTTCAGGAGTGTATCGGTGATGCTGATGGTATCATCATTAACCCAGCGGCATATACACATACTTCTATTGCTATTCGTGATGCTATCGCTGCGGTACAGATACCTACGCTTGAAGTACACCTAAGCAACATTTACCAAAGAGAAGAGTTTAGACATACTTCATTGACTGCTCCAGTATGTGCTGGGCAAATCTCTGGTATGGGACCATTTGGTTACCACTTGGCGATGGTAGGAATGACTCAGATACTTAACGAAGTGAAGATGATGAAAGAACAACAAGCCAAAGCACAACAGAAAGCGTAATAGCTTCGACAGGCTCAGCTACCGAGACTGTCTGCGTTTTCCTCGTTCCACCCGTCCTCGGGAGGAATGCATATATAGCTTTCAATGGCTAACAACTTCCAATTGATTAGAATTATGTATATGCATTCCCACGCAGAGCGATGGGAACGAGCTTTTTATGCAAAAACACTTTTTAGGAATATCTATGAACTACATGCTCAAAGACGAAAATGCTATCTATTATGAATGTGGCTATAGCTGTGACAATGCACTCTACCTACGTTTAGGGAAAGAAGCTTTTTTCATTACAGACAGCCGTTATACGCTTGATGCGAATGAACATGTTGTAGATGCAACAGTCATTATAAACGGTGATCTTTATGGTGAGGCAGTATCAAAGCTTAAAAAAGCCAAAGTCAAGAAAGTGATTTTTGATCCTAAAGAGTGGACGGTTGATGGGTTTGAACGTGTACGTTCTCATGTAAAAGTAGACTTTAAACCACAGGTTGATTTTTCTCATAAAAAGCGCATCATCAAGTCGGATGAAGAGTTGAAAATCATCGCTAAGGCTGCAAAACTTGGGGCTAAGGCATTTAAACACTTGGCTAAAGAGTTTAGAAAAAATGGTTTTGGAAAAGATGAATATACGTTGACCCATGTGGCAAAAGGTATTTTGGGGGACTTTGGGAAGTATGAGTTGAGCTTTGATCCCATCGTAGCTATCAACAAAAATGCAGCAAAGCCTCATGCTACACCAACGTCTACAGTATTGGAAAAGAATGACCTGCTTTTGGTAGATGCTGGACTCAAGTACAAACGTTACTGTTCTGACCGCACGCGTACAGTGCAGGCAGACAAGTACCTGATGTTCGATACCAACCAAAGTTTTAAACGCAAGAAGATACAAAAAGCGTATGATACCGTACTCAAAGCCCACGACAACGCCATAGCCAAAGCGCGCTCGGGTATGAAGGCTAAAAAGGTGGATGCGCTTACACGTGATATCATAGAAAAAGCTGGGTATGGGAAGTACTATGTACACTCAACTGGGCATGGGGTAGGGCTTGACATTCATGAAATGCCCTACATCTCTACCAAGTCCGATACCATCATAGAAGATGGGATGGTCTATACTATAGAGCCAGGTATCTACATACCCAATGAGTTTGGTATACGCATAGAAGATATGGTGGCTATGCTAGATGGTAAGGCAAAGGTGCTGTAGGGTGGGTTTTCTAACCCACCTTTTTGTTATTGGCTTGGTGGGTTGGAAAACCCACCCTACAGGATGAAGAATGATAAAAAGAGAGCTAAACAGTCAACATACCTTGTTAAAGACAACGTTGTATCCTTCTTTTTATAGTGAAAAAGGTGGACATAAAGCCCTTCTAGGCATAGGTGGAAATATGGGTGATGTGTTGCGACGATTTGAGCATCTTTTTTGGTACTTTAAACGAAGTAGCCTTGTCCATGTTGTAGAGACAGCACCTATTTTAAAAAATCCACCTTTTGGATATACTGAACAAGATGATTTTTACAACTCGCTCATACTTGTAGAGACGATACTGACACCTAAGGCATTGTTGCGATATGTGTTAAGAGTAGAAAAAGTGTTTGGGCGTAAGCGTCTTTTTAAAGATGGACCAAGAACACTTGATATAGATATAATATTTTACGAAAATGTAAAAATGAATACCAAAACTTTGACTCTGCCTCACCCTGGCTGGATGCAGAGAACTTCGGTACTCACTCCACTTTCGTATATGAAGAGGACGATATGATAAATGAAACATTTGTAGCACAGACACCTAAAGAGGCTTATGAAGAAGCAGTGGTGAAGTATGGTAACAACATCAAACTTCTCTCTGCCAAGCAGGTGAAGTATGAAGATGGCATGTTACGCTGTGAAGTTTCCATCGCTGTACCTGAAGATGTTTTTATGGAAAAATCTTTAGCCAATGAGAATGATGAAAGTCTTTCAAAAAGTGAGAATGAAGAACAGACAGAAGAACATGCATTACTCGAAGAGTTAAGTCTGCTTAAAGAGCAGTTGGCACTTATGAAAGAAGATATGCTGGGTGTTGAAGATGACAGTGTTCTAAGTAAAGTGAAGGCACTTTTTGTCGAAAAAGGTATCGCTAAAAAATGGCTTGATGATGTATTGGTCTCTTTAATGGGTAACAGTATTTTGAGTGATACAAAACTTTTAGTCTCTTACATACTTGAAGAGATAGACGAAGCTTTGGAAGTGGTAGATGAGTCACTTGATGAACCGAAGATTGTGATGCTTGTAGGCCCTACTGGTGTGGGTAAAACAACAACCATCGCAAAACTTGCCGCGCGCTATGCCTACATGATGGACAGACCTTACAAAGTAGCTTTCTTAAACTTGGACTCTTACAAAGTAGGTGCATTTGATCAGTTGGGACAGTATGCGGACATCATGCAGATAGAGCATGTAACGGTGGATTCAGTGGAATCATTTATGAGAGGGCTTGAAGCCTTAAAAGAATACGACATTATATTGGTGGACACCGCAGGTATGTCTCCTTATGATACGCAAAAGTTTATCAAAACAGTAGAGTTTGTACAGTCAGATATGCCAAGAACTATTGAGGTTAGTCTTGTACTTTCGGCAACAGTGAAGTATGAAGATATGGATGATATCTATAACAATTTTTCATTTCTAAATCTGTACTCTGTCATCATTTCAAAATTTGATGAGACGAAGCATTTGGGGACATTGTTGAACTTTATGCTGCTCTATAAAATACCGATGAGTTATTTCTCCATCGGGCAGGAAGTACCTGATGATTTACTGGTGGCTTCTAAAGAGTACTTGTTAGAGCGTTTTATAGGTGATTTGGATGGATAACTAGCCATGCATGGAGAGACTCAGGCGAATCGTCTTGCCTCTTTGATGCAAAAACATAAGAGTCTGCCTAGCTATGAACTGGCACTGCCCCTTGTCACGGTGCAAAGTTCAAGTTTAGACAACTTGGAAGTGGGTGATGTTCTGCTTTTAAGACTTGATGTGTTTGAATGTATACTTTTAAATAATGATATACTATATGCCAATGTTATACCTGTGCATGAAAAACGTAGAGTTATGATAAAAGTGTTAGATATGGTTAATCGAAAAGTTTCAAAAACACAGAGAAAAGAGCATGAAGTACTCAAACTTTCGTTTGGTACCGTGCAGAGTCGTATTTTAGAAGCAGGACATACGGTAGATGTATCGCACATGGATTTGGAAACAGTTTCATTGATGCGTAAGAAGAAAAAAATAGCCACAGCATCACTCGTCAATGTTGACGGGAAGATGGCTGTGCAAATAGACAAGGTAGAAAAGAATGGCTAAAAAAGGTAAAGTTTTAGTAGGTATGAGTGGTGGAGTTGACTCCACAGTAACAGCGATACTCTTGCAAAAAGAGGGGTATGAGGTCGAAGGTGTCTATATGAAACTGCACCACAAACCAGGGTACCATGAATCCAACTACACCAAAGCACAGCGTGTGGGTGAATATTTGGGTATTAAAGTGCATTTTCATGATCTCTCAAATGAGTTTAAAGAAGAGGTGTACGACTACTTTGTAGAGAGCTACAAAGAGGGACTTACGCCTAACCCTTGTGTGATGTGTAACCGTACCATCAAGTTTGGTAAGATGGTAGAGTTTGCCGATGAAGTAGGTGCTGAGTTTGTGGCTACAGGACATTACATTAAGTGTGATGGAGAGTTCATTTATGCAGCAGAAGATGCAAACAAAGACCAGAGTTATTTTCTCTGTGAAGTGAAAAAAGAGGTGTTGCCAAGGCTCATTTTTCCTTTAGGTACATGGGTAAAACCAGATGTCAAGGCGTATGCAGCAAACATCGAAGTACTTAAAGACTTTGCCACACAGGCTGAGAGTTCGGAAATCTGTTTTGTGGAAAATACCTATGACGAAGTACTTGCCAAACACATGGACATCAATGTACCAGGTGAAACGGTAGATACTGAAGGTAATGTGGTAGGTACGCACAAAGGTTATATGCGCTACACCATAGGAAAACGTAGAGGCTTTACTGTAGATGGCGCGCATGACCCACACTTTGTACTCAAAATCAAACCTGAGAGTAACCAGATAGTCGTTGGTACAAAAGAGAAACTTGAAGAGAATGCCTTTGAAGTGAAACAGATTAACCTTTTTAAAGAGCTCACTGAGTTTGACTGTATGGTAAAAGTACGCTACCGAACCACTGCGGTACCTTGTCATGTTGTCATAAGTGATGGTCGAGCAAAAATCACACTTAAAGAGCCTGTATTTGGACTTGCCAAAGGACAGATAGCAGCATTTTATGAGGAAGATAAACTCCTTGGTGGTGGAGTTATCTGTTGAGGGAATCTCTCATAATAGGTAAGACCCACAATTGGTTTTGCAAATGTAAGGTTGTGCAAGAGATTTATGAGTCCTAGCCATAGCTAAGACGAAGTAAATATCTTGTGCAAGATTGCGTTTGCAAAGCCCACCCTTCGGGCATCACTAGCTTTCGCCTATGCGTTGTTACTCTTTTTTGACTTAGCTAAGGCTAGGAGGGCAAAAGAGTGCCTAGCCTAGACAAAAGCTAGTGATGTTGTGGGTATCACCTATTAAGAAAGGTTCCCTCATGACCTACAAAGACAAAATCACCAAAGCCAAAGCGAGATTGATGCTGGAGCATCCTTACTTTGGTACGGTGGCATCTTCTCTTGCCTTAGAAAAAAACAATGACATATTAACTTTTACCTCTGATGGGGAGAAGATGCGATATAACTCTGAGTATCTGGACAGACTCTCCCTAGAGGAAGTAGAGTTTGTCATGGCAAATGGGGCGATGCACGCAGTGTTAAAGCACCATGAACGTCTCAATGGTCGCACCAGATGGCTTTGGCAGACTGCTACAGATTATGTGGTAAATGCCATGCTGGTTAAAAATGGTATGCAACTGCCTGAGTATGCCTACTTTGAAGAGAAGTTTGACGGAATGTATGTAGAAGAGGTCTATGAGATGCTTCGTGCAGAGATGATAGACAACTCAGACCACAGTATGGAGCAGGAGACTGAGCAAATAACAGACTCGGATGAAACAGGCGTTGAAAACCTACATATGCAAAAAGAGCATACGCCAGATATGGATGCCAAAGAGACGCATGAGCAGGAGAATGCTGATGACAAAGAGGAAGCGTCTTCTACGCCTGAGAGTGAAGAATTAAGCGAAGAGATGAAAGAGCATCTTGAACAGATATTTCAAAAGCATAAACGTCAGGGGAATTTACCTAAAGATTTAGCGTTTGTGGTACCTGAGTATTTCTCTCACAAAGTGGACTGGCGTGAGTTTTTGTATGGCTACATCGCAAGCCATGCCAAGACCTCTTACACATTTACCCCACCCAATATGAAGTTTCTTTACCGAGGAATTTACCTACCAAGTATGAGTTCTGACTTGCTACGTGTTATTGTTGCAGTTGATACCTCAGGTTCTGTGGATGAAGCACTGCTCTCTACCTTTCTAGGAGAAGTAAGCTCCATGATGCAGCAGTACCCAAACTATGAGATAGACCTTATCACTGCAGATGCCAAAGTACAGTCAGTGCATACTTTTTTACCTGGTGAACCTTTAGTGTATGAGCTAAGTGGAGGAGGGGGTACAGATTTTCGTCCTGTCTTTGAGTATATCGATAGACATATAGACTACCCGACACTGCTTATCTATTTTACCGATGGAGAGGGGTCATACCCTAAAGAGGAAGTCTCCTATGATGTTCTTTGGGTGATGCCTGAAGCAAAAGAAGTACCGTTTGGAGAAGTCGTAGTGATAGACTAGCGAAAGAGCTTTGACGCATTTCACAGTAGAAATTTTGTATAGCCAAGAGACATAGTTTACAACTGTAAAGGAATATCCTCTTCTACAAATTCAGTATTTTAAGATAATTCCATTTAGTGCTTGTAGTAAAAGTTGTCTTAAGGCACAATTAGATAAATATCATAATGACTGTGGGAAGCTTTCTGTAAAGAAAATGGGAAAAGATCCAAGTAAAGAACCATCTAGTGGAACTTCAGGAAGATAATATAAAGGAAAGAAAATGACAAAAGAATATTATGAGAAAGAATTTAAAAAAGGTGAGCTTGTAGATTGTATGCCAATTGATTTAGGGTATAGTGCATTTATATTACAAGATATGCCTCAAGATAATGATGACAGCCAAGATTCAGATGAATTACCAAGAAGATTAATGGTATATTTACCTAATAAAAATAAGTTTGGGGAATTTGGAACTACAAAATATAGAGATTGTGGATTAACTTATGTTTCAGCATATGGTGATAATTGGATTGTTTGTAATCAAGCTTTTATGATAGATGAAGTTCTTAAAAATACAAGCTGGTACGACATCCCCCACAACGAAAGAGGATACCTAGCCAAAGGCATCACCAACATCAATGGAGATGTGTATGCCTACGGTATGGTACGAAGTGTTTTTAAATACAAAGGGATAAAAGAGTGGGAGAATATCACTACGGAAACCAAACATCCAAACGTTTTTGCTGATGTCAATAAAAGTAAAGAGATTTTTGTAGGAGATTTGGTAGGCTTTTCTGCACTAGATGGCTTTGATGAAAATGATATCTATGCAGGAGGAAACAGTGGAGACTTTTGGCACTACAACGGTAAGGCGTGGAGACGCATAGACTTGCCTATCAACAGTGACATCTCTACTATCACTTGTGGTAAAGATGGTAAAGTCTATATAGGTTCGAGAGTAGGTAACGTAGTCATAGGACGAGACGACCACTGGCAAGTGGTAGATAAAAGAACATACATCATGACACACAGTTGCTGGTTTGATGGCAAGGTCTATTTCTCCTCAGAAGATGGGCGTATCTATACCTACGATGAAAAACAAAACAAACTACAAGAGGCTAGTTTTAAAACCAAATATCCTGAATATATGCACCATCTCATCAGAGGTATTGCATCATGTGATGAATGCTTGGTAGCATATACTTCTGTACAAGCCTATGCGTATGATGGAGAGATATGGCATGAGATTATTGAGGTGCCTGAGTTGAGTGAGCATAAGTAAAAAGTGAAAAGGTTAATATAGTGGATGTAAAAAATAAAAATGTACTATCAAAATGTAATTTACAAAATATGGATGACGATTGTCCGTGGAAAGAGTATGAAAACTTTTCAAGTGAAGTTTTTATAAAAGAGAATTTTAAACTTCTTAGCAAATATTGTAATATCTTTGAAGAGACATTGCCTTATGTTTGTAAGGAAATAGTTTTTTTAAAAGTATATATGGAGTTTTTTAAAATAGATATATGGATAACTGTTTATGAACTTAATCATCCACAGTACGATGAGTTATATCTTATTGCTGGGGAACCTAAATATGATATAGAGATGTCTGAAATGATTAAAAATAGAACAGGTTTAGAGAATTATCCTGACTGGCTAATAGCTTTGTGGAGTATTCATAGTTTTTGGTTTTGTGTATCAGATATATCTTCAAATTTAGACTATATTTTGAGAACTGGCTTTCCTCGATTTACAGATGATGGGATGATTCCTCATGTTAACTCTTTAAATATATCGGAATACAACTCTTTTATCGAGAAAGATTATATAGATATAAATATCCAAGACGAAAGTGATATTTACGATGAAGAGGATAGAAAAAGAATTTATGTTCCACAAGAGTACAATGAGTTGGGTCTAGATGCCTATATAGAAGAGTATTTAAAAAGAGCTATCTATTCTCATGATATTAATGGAGATGGAGTCTATTTTGTACCTTCATCTGCTAATCAAGTTAATATTTTGTGGCATGGTTATAACGATACCAGTACTTTCTATAATGGATTATGTAAATATTTATTGATGTCACCATTGGGTGGGATAGAAAAAGTTAATGATGTAAAGGATAATTTAGTGAAGAAGAATATAAAAAAATACTTAGAATACAAAGATAATAAAAGAGATAGGTTTTGGCAAATAGAGCTTGACGATAACACTTTTACAATTACTTTTGGTAATGTAGGAGAAGAGGGTGAGGTTAGATTGAGCCAATTTAAAAATAGTGAGCGTGCCTTGTTGCAAGCAGAGAAATTCATCGAAAAAAAGCTTGCTAATGGTTATGTAGAGGTTCAAAAATCTTTAAAAGAAGATAAAATAGAAACAAAGAGAGAAAGTAAAGCAAAAATAAAAAATGGCGAAATTAATTACTATGAAGAGTTAGTAAAGTTTGACAAAGAGTATGGTGAAGAAGCTTATGCAGAAGAATTTTGGATAGTGGATGATAAAGATGACTTTTTTGAATATTGGCTTGCGTTAGAGGATAAAGAGAAGATGAAAGAGTATAGCCAGAGTGTAAAAGTATTTGCTTCGGCAGATGGCACTGGTGCTCGTTATGCTTTTTGGTTTGCAGATGGTAATACCGATAGGAATAAAGCCCCAATTATCTATTATGGTAGCGAAGGTGAAATTGTGCTTGTTGCAGAAAATATAAAAGATTTAATCAAGATGTTAAGCTATGGTTGTGAATGTATGGACGGTTCGTTTTATCATGGTATTTATGAAGAAGACTACGAAGATTACGATAATTTTTTAGCTTATTTTATCACTTATATACCGAATATTCTAAGCTTTAGGAAATGGATGAAAGATACTTTGGGGATAAAACCAGTAAGCATTAAAAACTTAGAAAACAATGAAGAAGGTGAAAGCAAAGAAATAGAAAAACTTCAGAAAAAAGCAAAGAAAAAGTATCAAAAATCTTTTGATATATGGCAACATCAATTTTATCCAAGTGAAGAAGATATAAATAAAGAATATTATGATAAGCAACAAACCCTATACGAAAAAACAAAAGCCGAGTTACTTGCTGAAATTGCAAAAAAACCAACAGGAGATTTGTATTTAAAACTTTCTGAAAATGAAATGATTTTAGAAAAGGTTAATCACGATCAAGTGAATTTGTATTTAGAAAAAGGGCTCAAAATAGAGCCAAACTATATTGATATTTTAAAAAAGTATGCTGAAAAAGTACGATATTCTAATCCTGAAAAGGCAATCGAACTATACACAAAGCTCATTGAGATACATCCTGAACCAAAAGGTTTTTATAGTGATGTTGCATTTGCCTTTAATGAAAATGATGATTTAGAGAATGCTCTAGAATATTACAAAAAAGATATTATTGCCAATCCTGATAGTTATGGCACATACAGTCAAGATTATTTGGTAGAAATTTGTGAAAAATTAAAGAAACAAGCAATTACTATTTTAGAAGAAACCTTAAAAAAGAGTGCAAACAAAGGAACCTACAAAGTACTTTACAAACAGTATTTTAAGAAAAAAAAATACGAAAAATCTTTAGAGAATGTATTAAAATACATAGAACACAGTGATGAGCAAGCACATAATTATAGCAATATTGCAGAACGTTTTTTCAAAAAAGAATGTTATGTAGAAGCAGAACAAATTTATAGAAAATCACTCGAAAGAGAGACTTGGGACGATAGAAAAATGCATCTTTGTAATAACATTGCTTTATGCATACTTCGTATAAAACCAGTAAATATTGATAAGGCTTTAGAAGTCTTAAAAGAAGGTTACAAATTTAATAATACTGAACTTGCAGTACATGCAAATATTCAATTATGCGGTATGCTTTACTATAGGGCAAAAGAATATGATAAAGCAACAACTACTTTAAAGTTTTGTTTAAATAATTTTGATTATCAAACTGAAAAAACTAAAACTGTTTTAAAAGAAATTGAAAAAATAGTTAAATAATTTGAAATGAAAAAATATTTAGAATACAAAGATGAGAAAAGCCATAAATTTTTGCAGATAAAAGTGGAAGATAGTGCCATTACAGTTATTTTTGGCTATGAAATAGAAAAGAAAATGGAGAGAATTTAAAATAGAGAGTATGCCTTGCCACAAGCAGAGAAATTAATCGAAAAATCTTCTTAATAGCTTAGGTAGAGGCTCAAAAAAATTCAATGGAACAGATAATTAAAAAGGAAAACAGAAGATGAAAAAAAATGAGATTGATTATTTCGCAGAATTAGTAAAGTTTGATGAAAAGTATGGTGCAGGGACCTATGCTGAGTCATTTTGTATAGTAGATGATGAAGAGGATTTTTTTGAGACTTGGCTAAATGATGTTTCTGAAAAAAAAGCAAAAGAGTATAGTGATGCTATGGAGGTTTTTGCTTCAGCAGATGGTACAGGTGCATGTTATGCATTTTGGTTTACAAATGGCAATATAGATAAGAACAAAGCACCTATTATCTACTATGGTAGTGAAGGAGATATCTCTATAGTTGCAGAAAATATAAAAGATTTAATAAAAATGTTAAGTTTTGGTGCTGAATGTATGAATGGTTCTTTTTATCATTCTATAGATGATGAAGAGGATTTTTATGAGGAATTTATAGAATATATGCCGAATCATCTTACTTTTAGAGAATGGATGAAAAACAGCTTAAATATAAAACCTGTAAGTTTAGATGAATTAATAAATGATGATGAAGGTTATAGTAAAGAGGTAGATAAACTACAGACTAAAGCAGAGAAAAAAATAAAAAAAGTCTTTGATGAATGGCAATATCAATATTATAAAGGTAAAGATGAACTTAAAAAAGAATATAAAGAAAATGCAGAAAAACATCAGCAAGCGTATGACAAAGACAAAGCAGAAATTCTAAAAGAAATTACTATAAAACCTACAGCTGAACTGTATTTTAAACTAGCAGAAAATGAAAAAAATTTAAATGAAATCAACAACGAACAACAAAAAGAATTTTTAGAAAAAGCCTTAGTATTAGACGAAAATCATAAAGACAGTTTAACTGCATTGGAAGAATGTTTGTTAGAATTAGCAGATGTTTATTATTCAAATCCAGAAAAATCAGTCAAATTTTATAATCAATTAATACAAATTTCAGAAAATCCAGAAGAGTATTATGGAGACATTGCGGGTTCATATAAAAAATTAGGAAATTATGAACAATCTTTAGCTTATTATGTAAAGTCAATTCTTGCTGATGATGGTTATGGGGCTTATCAGAGGTATGTTATAGATTTATGTGAAGAATTAAAAGATAAAGATGGACTAAAAGTTTTAGAAGAAACTTTACAAAAAAAACCTAATGCATATACATATGAAGTACTCTACAGAGAATACTTTAAGAAGGGAAAATATACAAAAGCCCTAGAGAATGTCTTAAAATATATAGAGTACGATAAATTATCTAACTTTATTGCTATTGGCAAAAATTTTTTCAAAAAAGAATTATATAAAGAAGCTCTAGCAATATTTGAAAAGGTAAGCAATGAAAAAACAACAAACTATTGGACAATAGTAAAGGCTTTAAAAAATATTGGTCTATGCCATTTGCGTATCAAACCATTAAACATTGACAAGGCATTAGAAGTATTTAAAGAAGCTTATAAGTTGGATAAAGACGAAGTTAGTATTCACAATAATATAAATCTCTGTGGGACTATATGTATTGATAAAAAGGAGTACGATAAGGCGATAGCTATTTTTGAATATTGCATCAGTAATAATATCATGAAAGATATAGCACTCAATAATATAGGTGCTTGTTATTTTCAACAAAAAGAGTATAAACAGGCTTTGGTGTATTTTGAGAAAGCACACAATGAAAACCCTGATAATGAAATGTACAAAAAATCAGTGGTACATATTCAAAAGCTTTTAGAGGGGAGTGAAAAATAATGCAAAAACTACAAGAACAGTACAATGCAATACTGGATTTTTTTAATGTTTGGCAAGATGAGTGGCATCTGTATGATTTACAAAACTTTCATGATACAGAATATTTTCTTCCTTTAGAAGAATCTAGATTTTTACAAGAACAATTTGATACTGATTTGTCAGTCTATTTTAAAGATAAATTTATATCTTTTGCAGTAGATGGTGCTGGTGGAGAGTACTGTTTTTGGCTCTATCCTGAATTTGAATGGGAACCACCTATTGTATTTTTAGATGGTCATGGTGAACAACAGTTTTTAGCAGGAAGTTTAAATGACTTTGTCAATAAGATGATGAATGACATTGGATTTCGTGGTGGCTGGCTTGGTGAATATGATGATTGGCAAGAGTTTTTTAAAGAAGAGCATCTTTGGGATTTAGTAGAGTCATATGAAGAGGAAAAAAATGAAGAGATTAGTGTAGAAGAAGTAGAAAATCTATTTTATAAAGAGAGAGCTTTGTTTAAAGAGAGAGCTAGTCAAGTCATAACTTTAAAAACTACCAAAGAGATTGTAGATGGGATAAATAAGCATCCTGATTTTAATGAATTTATGCATTTTGTTTATAAAAAAAATAAAGAGATTTATAGAGTTATACCTTTTCCACAAGAGAGCTATTCGCAAGTTATAGATAATTATAGACGGATGCAGTCAATCAATTTTTCAGAGTATGTACTCATAAGAACCATAACAAACAATAGAACCTATCAACCACAGTTTTATAACGCTGTTGAATTTCAAGAGTGGATAGAGGAGAATAGTTTTTATTTAGAACAGTTTTTCTCAAAAGAGAGTTCGCTTGACTTGTCAAATCAAGATTTAAAAGTGGTTCCAAAATCAATCTTGGATAATTTGGAAATTACACATTTAGATTTGTCAGGTAATAATCTTGCAGAGATACCTGAATTTATCTCAGAGCTTAAGCAATTGACACATCTTTATTTAGATGAAAATAATTTAAAAGAGCTTCCTAATTTTATAACTAAAATGCATAACTTAGAAGAGCTTATTCTTAGAAACAACCTATTGAAAAGCATAGATTTAGACTTTAGAAAACTACCAAACTTAGTCTATTTTGATGTTTCACACAATCTAAATTTTTCACATATTGATGAGTCTCTGTTTAAGTTGACCTCTTTACATCGTTTTATTTATGAAGAGACTATGCTAGAAGATGAGTTAAACGATTTTGAGCTTATGTTGAAATCTGATTCTGAATACATTTTGGAAAAAGTTGTTGATTCTCCATTAGGTTGGAATGATAGCTATTTACCAAAGATAGAAGAGGTTTATAGGCGATGGATCGGTTTGTATCCTAGTTTTTATAACTACTACAACTTTGCTAATTTTATCCAGTACACACGAAAAAATAATTTTGAAGAAGCAGAGGATTGTTACAAAAAAGCCTTGGCTTTTAAAGAAGAGGCAGACGATACTCCTATACTTTATACTAATTTTGCAAAACTTTATTACTATAATCTTGAGCGTGATTTTGGCAAGGCAGAAGAGTTGTATAAAAAGGCAATAGCGCTTGATGAAGAAGATGCCTATGCTGTTGAAATGTATATCTCCTTTTTGGTTTACCATAAAGAGGAGTATAAAGAAGCAGATAAACTCTATAATAAGCTACTAAAATTAGAACCTAAAAATATATCTTACAAAGAAGAGTATGCTGAATTTTTAGAGTATAGATATGAGAAGCCTTTAAAAGCTTTAAAGGTTTATAAAAAAATTTTAAAACAAAAACCAAACAAAAAACGATATTTAAAACACTATGCTGAACTATTGTGCTTTGAAAAGCATGAGCCTCAAAAGGCATTGCCTATTTTTGAAAGACTTCTAGAAAAGAAAAAATCAGCGGATAATTATTGGAACATTATTCAGGCACTGATAGAGAACGATGAACCTGAAGAAACAGTCAAAAAGTATCTTCACAAAGCTTTAAAAAAGCATAAGAAAAACAAGGAATTAATCACCACTTTAGTTGATTATTTGGGGGATATTGAAGACTATGATACACTAGAGAATGCCACATATGCATATAAAAAGTTAGCCAAACCAGCTACACTTAAGATAGTTGCTATTTATATGGATGCGAAAAAGTTAGAAAAAGCGAAACAAATACTTGATGAAGGGTTGGAAAAATTTCCAAATTTTGAATCTTTGTTATTTTTTAAACTCCAGTATCTGGTGAAATCAAAAGCAGATGATAAAGAAATTATTTCTCTTGCCCAAGATTTAAAAAATAAAACAAAAAACGAAACAAGAAAAGAGCGGATGGATCTACTAATCCAGAGTAAAAAAGCTCTACATGAAAATAACTCTATCTATGATGCAGAGATAAAATCTCTTGGTGATAATATCAAAGCATTATTGGAACTGGCTACAGAAGCATTGGCAAACAAAGAGATAGCTAAAGCTTTGGCTATAGTCAAGGTTGCAGAGAAAAAAGAGCCATACAACAACGAGATGCTTGCTCTTTATGTAAACCTGATAACAATCACCCAAGGGGACGATGAAGTTTTATCTTTTTTAAAAAACAAACTTGACCTCAAAAAACCAAATATTGATGTACTAAAAAGATTGCTTTCTCTACTTATCACACAAGAGCAAGATGATGAAGCACTAAAGTATTTAGAGATAGGAAAAAAACACTTTCCTAAAGATGTGCAAATCGTAAAGTTTGTTGAATATTTTGAGAGTTTAACAATAGATGCAAATAGCGAAGAAGAGTTTGAAGTACTCTTGAAAGAAAAACCCAACAATGTGGCACTGTTGCTAGCTTATTCAATCTATGCCCTAGGCGCAGAAAATACGAGTAAAGCCATTGAACAACTTCATAAGATTTTAGATATAGAATCTGATAATTTCTCAGCACTTTTTACACTAATACAAACATATTATGTACTTGTTGAAGATAAAAAAATGCATAAATTCATCGAAAAAGCATTGCAAATTTCGCCTTTAAAAACTTTGGTATTTTTATCAAAATTGGATATAGATTTATTAAAAAAATATATACAAATTGTAAAAGAAAAATTTCCCGATGAGAAAGAAGCTATTGATTGGATAAAAAAAGTAGAACAGTATTTTTAGTAGAAGTAAAAAGAAAACGAAAGGATAAAATATGGCAAATAGAAGTTATTTATACAGTATAAATCAAGATAAAAATGGCAAGATTAGTAAAGCGTTTGATATTTCGGAGCAAGGGTATGAATTGCCGATTATCTACAAGATTTTAACAAGTGAAAATACAGAGATTATTCCCTCCCCAATCTTTGCAGAAGGTTTTACTTTAAAAGGTGATGCATCTGCAGGGCGCAAAAAGCTTAATGCTTTTTTTAGAAAATTGATCAAAGCAGATATTTTTGACAAAGAAGAGCTTGGTAGTTTAGAAAAAGAGCTACAAGAACACTTAGATAAGTATACATTAGATTACTACTTATTTGAACCGACAGAGGTATTGGCTATGGATGAGTGCAACTTCGAAGAAGAGACCAAGCGTATAGCCAAAGAGATGGCTTCATACAACAAAATGATCAAAAACTTTTTAGAAGATACTTGTGCTGAGTGTTTGGACGAATTGGGAATATATGGCTCGACCTATCTTTATTATTCTTTAGGTGACGAAGTAGAGGTAGAGAAGATAGAAAAGAGTTTTAGTAATGTTAAGTATGCCAAAATCCAAGCTTTGATTGCTAAAAAACCGACAATTAAGCGTTATTTAAATTTGATACAAGAGATTAGTTGGGATACTCCCGAGGGAAAAGCTGAGAGAAGTGAGATTATCGAAAAAGCTTTAAAACTTGATCCAGATTATGAAGAGTTAGTAGACTTGAGACACTTTCATCCCGACCCTAAAAGAAAATTAGAGATTATCGAGCAAATAATAGCACTTTATCCAGATAAAGAAGAGGAAACTTACTATTGGAAATATTCTGCATTGAAAGAGCTTGGTAAATATAATGAAGCTTTAGAGTACTATATAAAATATATATTAACAGAGAAGAATCCATTAGGTAATATTTATGGATTGGAGAGATTAATAGAAAAATCTGGGGGTGATGTACTAGAAGTTTATCAAAGCATCTCCAAAAAGGCTAAGATAAAGAGAATTGAAGTCGCTATTATAGATGAGCTGATAAACAAAGAGAAGTATGATGAAGCATTAAAATATTTTAGAGAACAGCAAGAATTTTTAACCGATAATCCAACTGAAGACTTTAAGGTAGGTATTGTTTGGAGCTATTTGAGTAAAAATCATTTGCCTATAGCTGTTGAATTAGCTCAAGAATTTAATGAAGAGGTTTGTGTATCAAATTACTATATTGGGCAAAAAGATTATGCAAAATCTGTTTATTTTTACATGAGATTTATTGACAATGACAATGCCAATGCCAATCCATTTTATTCTGTAGCTGACATAATAGAGAAGTTTATTGATGGTGAATTATCAAATGAAAATATTGAAATTTTTGAACTTTTTAGTGAAGTTTATAGTAATATTAAAGAGTTTAAAAAAGAGACAATAAAAAAAGCATCTGACGATTTGCTTGAAGAAGCAGAAAAACATGCTGGCAAAATTAGTAAAGATTTGCAAAATGTTGCTTATAAACTTTCTCAAATACTATTATATAGACAAGAGCAATGAGCTAAAGAACCGAAATAATAGAAAGATATATTTAGATAAAATATTAAAATTTAAGGAGCTACTCTATGAAGATTAAAAATATAATAGATAGATGTATAGATGATGAAATAGAGGTTGAGTATTACAGTAAAAATATTTCATTGGAGAGTATTAAAGCGTTTGAAAAAAAGATAGGTTTTTCGCTCCCTAAAGAGTATATTGAATTTTGTATGTCTAAATATGTACCCATATCAATTATTGTCAAAGAAGATGTATGGGAGCCTGCAGATTGTGGAGATATGGGTCCTGCTTGGACATTTATGAATGGTTTTTTCTTTAATAGTTTTTCAACATCAATACATGAAGACTTTTATATACCAACTTTAAGCAATGAGTTTAAGGATTCATCAGACATAAATGGTGTAGTGTTTATGAATGAGACAACTAGCTCAGATGCATACTGTTTTTTAGAAGATCAGAAGATATATCAATTGGCACAATCCGGATATGAATTAAGAGACTACGAAGAGAATTTTTTAGAATTTTTTGAAATCGAATTAAAAGATTTAATGAGAAGAAAAGAGGCTTACAAAAAGAGAAAAAAAGACAAATCGATCAGTTCCCCTATGTCTGTGAGATATGATTAAAATCTTTAACAATAAATAGTACAAGTTTAAAAGGAATGAATATGCACATTATTACAAAGTTTATGTTGGGAAGTATGGTTGGAATGTTGTTAGGTGGTTGTCAGAAGGATGTACCTATGTATCAGGGGTATGCATTTAATGCAATGATTGAAAATGCACATGTGGTTGAGCTAAAAGATCCTAAAAAAATACCGATACTACAATCGTATGTACGTGATGTTCACTGGAAGCTAGATAGGCCTATTGATGGGCATATGCATGTAGATTATGGGGAAAATAAAAATTCTAAAGAACTGATAGGTACACTACTTAATAGAGAGCCAATGGGTATTGTGCCTCTTCAATCAGTAGATCTTCGTACAGATGCTGGTATTCAAAGTGATAGCAGTGTCCAGATTAATGGTGCATCTTCACTTTCAAAAGTAGATGTTTTAAGAAAAAATATTCTACCAAAAGGAGACTATATTTTCAGGCTTAAAGTACATGGGACGCATAACTGGGACAGAAAAGAGATTTATGTGCAGGTGAGATAGGCGTTTTGTGTATCTAACATTAAAAGTGTAATTATTAGAGCTATAGTTTTACTTGTTATAATGGTGGAAAATTTTAAATTAAACAAATTTTTGTAAAGGTAAAAAATGAGATCAAAACAACTTTCACTCATCTTCTTAGCTTTTATCTTCCACACATTACTTGCTGCGAAAGTTATATCTCCTTTGTCCATACTTGTAGAGAAAGGAGAAGTTTTTGATAAAAAAACTTATGAACAAAACTATTACATAGATAAAAGAACTCCCATAAACTCTGTTGCTATAAGCCAAGATGCTAAATACATTGTCTCAGGTTCTGATGATGGCATCGTCAAAATATGGGAAAGAGAGACTGGAAGATTAGTCAAAATTTTAAAGGGACATGCAGACGAGATAAACTCTGTTGCCATAAGCCAAGATGGTAAATATATTGTGTCAGGCTCTAACGATAAAAGTATCAAAATATGGGAAAGGGAGAGTGGAAAGTTACTTAAAACTTTAGAAGGTCATAAATATTCTGTAAATTCTGTTGCTATAAGCCAAGATGGTAAATATATTGTGTCAGGCGCTAACGATAAAAGTATCAAAATATGGGAAAGAGAGAGTGGAAAACTACTTAAAACCTTAGAAGGGCATACTGATGATATAAATTCTGTTGCTATAAGTAATGATACTAAATATATCGTATCAGGTTCTGATGATAATAGTATCAAGATATGGGAAAGAGAGAGTGGAAAGTTACTAAAAACCTTAAAAGGACATACAGGGAGTGTAAAATCTGTTTGCATAAGTAACGATAGTAAATATATTGTGTCTGTTTCAGATGATGAGAGCATAAAAATATGGGATAGGAAGTGTGGGAAAGTAATTAAAACATTAAAAGAACATGAATACTCTTCAACCTCAGTTACTATAAGTAAAGATGATAAATATATTGTGTCAGCTTCATGGGATAATAGTGTGAAAATATGGGATATAGAGAATGGAAAGTTACTTAAAACTTTAGAGGGGCATAACAGCTTTGCAAATACAGTTGCAATAAGTCAAGATGGTAAATACATTGTGTCAGGTTCAGAAGATAGCACCATAAAGATATGGGACACAAAGAGTGGTAGGACATTGAAAACTTTAGGTGGTCATATAAATAGTGTACGTTGTGTTGATATAAGCCAAAATGGAAAATATATTGTGTCAGGTTCAAATGACAATCTTGTAAGGATATGGGAAGTTAAGAGTGCAAAACTGCTTAAGATATTGGCAGGACATACAGATGTGGTATATACAGTTACAATAAGCAAAGATGGCAAATACATTGTCTCAGGTTCACAAGATTATAACATCAATATATGGGATGCAGAGAGTGGAAAATTGCTTAAAGTTTTAGATCAAGCTACAGATGGGGATAGCTCTGTTGCCATAAGCCAAGATTCTAAATACATTGCAATAGGTTTAGGGGATAATAGCGTAAACATATGGGAAAGAGAGAGTGGAAAACTACTTAAGACCTTAGAAGGGCATACAGAAAGTATAAATTCTGTTATCTTTAGTAAAGACGGCAAATATATTGTGTCTGCAGCTTATGATATGAATATAAAAATATGGGAAAGAGAGAGTGGAAAACTACTTAAGACTTTAGAAGGAAATGGAGAGTCTGTAACCTCTATTGCCATGAGTCAAGATAGTAAATATATTATATCGGGTTCTGGTAATATAAATAGTGTGAAAATATGGGAAAGAAAGAGTGGTAGCTTACTTAAAACTTTAAAAGGACATACAGATTCTATAGAGTCTGTCG
>JALXBG010000020.1:0-3733 GCA_026991605.1 Sulfurovum sp. | reverse complement strand
AGAGAGAGTGGAAAACTTCTCAAAGAGCTATGGGGAGGTAGAGATGGTTGTTGGCTAAGTAAAAATTTTGAAACCACACCCTCTGTTTTTTACAGAGGAGATGATGGAACATTTTTGCTGAAAAAAAGAGAGTTGTATAGCGATGGGAATAATAGTGCTTCTGCTTTGGATTCTGTTTACAAAACAGATATTATGAAGTAATACATATCAAATATTTTATAGTATATGAAAAAAATAAAGGGCACATCTAATAAGTTGGCTAATAACGAAAGAGCTTTCTTTCATACCCATAGATGTCATTTCTAAACTGTACAATGCCTTCATTATCTACCCAGACAGTGTGGTACTCAACATAGACAGGGATTTTGTTTTCTAGGGGTATCCATTTGTTTTTGCGAGTGTTGCGTTCATAGCCTAGTGTGTGGAGTAGTTCTATAGGCTTTTCTAAGCGAATACACCCATGAGAAAAGGCACGTATGTCTTTTCTAAAAAGTGATTTTGCAGGGGTATCATGCATATAGACATTAAACTTATTTGGAAATAAAAACTTTACGACACCCAAGGCATTTCTTCTGCCTGACTTTTGGTATAGTTTGCCCTCTTTGTTGAAGTCAAATCCTTTTTTTTGTAACTCTTTGTACGATTTATTTGCATACTCTTTTTTATAAATTGATGTTGGGACATTCCATCTTGGGTTGAGAACAACGTATTTCATATTTCTATGAAACACGGGTGTTCTCATTTTTGGTTTTCCAACAACAACTTTCATGCTAAGCATTGGCTCACCATAACGGTAGTAGTACATCATAAATTCAGGGATGTTGATATAGACATATTCATCGCCTTTTGGAGGGGAGAGTCGTTCAAGTATGATATTTTTTTTCACTTTGTTGATGATGCTTTGTATGGAGACTTTTAACGCACGTTTTGTAGCTGGACCTATCTCTCCATCTGTTGCTAAACCATGGCGTCTTTGAAACTCAATAATCTCTGACTCAAAGGCTGGAGTGTAGTCGGGTGTCTCCTCAAGCCTTGCATCTTGGAGTAGGTTTAAAACGCGTTTTGTTAAGACCATATCTTCCATAATATCACCTCTAAAGCGCGGAGGCATATAGTCATTCTTGATACTATAAAGGTAGTCTACATAATCTAACAGTCCAATATATCGTCTCGTATTTGGTAAAAGTGACAGGACATAACTATAGAGACGTTCTTCTTGTTCGGCTTCTTGTAACTGTTGTCGATTTATTTTTGTAGATTTCAGCCCATCTCCACGTACTGCATAGAAGTTTAGGTTTCCATTGAGCAGACACTGAGCAATACGATAGTTGGTTTTACCCTGACAGATACTGTAACGCTGTTGGTATTCAAGTAGCTGGGGATCAGGATTTGATGCAAACATTAAAATAGGCATCAAGAGGAAGAGGATATGTTTCATCTGAATATAGTAGCTTAAATATGTTTAGAAGATATATATTTTGTTTACAATTGAGCCTATATAAGTAAAACAGAGTTCTATTTATAGATTTTTGATATAATATTTCAATACTATCAATATAGGACGCTTAATGCAACAATTTGACAAAACTAAGAGTACTTCATGTATTTCACATTCTCTAGCCATTTTACTGATACCCTTTCTCTTTTTATTAGGCTTGATACTTGCATATGTAGGTCTTTTACCTCTTAAAGTAGAGTTACATACACTGGGTATTGTTACATTTATTTTTATTGTTTTTGCCTTTTTTGTAAAACACAATGCTAACTATGCAGTGTGTCATATGAAAGGTTCTTTTTCCCGTATGGAGGAGGATTTACAAGAAGCGCTTCGTGCTAATGCCCTGACTATTATGGGTAAAACAAAATCTACGCTACATGTGAAAGATTTTATTGCAGAGTATTACCAAGATATACGCAATGACAACTTTGCACGTGTGGCACCTTCTGTGTTTCCTATGCTTGGTATTTTGGGTACATTTATTGCGATTGCACTCTCTATGCCTGACTTTACTGTAAAAGATTTAGGTTCTCTTGACCGTGAAATTTCGGTGCTACTTTCAGGTATAGGTACTGCATTTTATGCTTCGATTTATGGTATTATGCTTTCTCTTATTTGGACATACTTTGAAAAAAGAGGTATCGCCAAAGTTGATAAACAGATTTATGATCTAGAAAAGCTTTATGGCAAACGTGTATGGAAAAAGTCTGAGCTTATCAAGCATGAGCATATGCAGTCTGAACTGAAAGATCAGCAGATAGTCCAGACACTTAAAGAGACTTTTAACATGGAGTTCATCAAAGAGCTCAATGACCAGTACTTAAAAAACTTTACGAAGATTATAAATGACACAACAAACAGTTTTACGAAACTGACTGTGCATATGCAGGAGGCATCTTCGGAGCTACGAGATACTCTTGAAAACCTTCATGGAAGAAAAGAGACAGCTGATGCAGTACAAACCATGGAAAAAAATATTTCTGGCTTTAATGAAAATGCAAAAAGTCTACAAAAATCAATGGAACGTTTCGATGGTTCTGTAGATTATACCTTCGAGAAGATAGATGAAGAGTTGGGACAGGCTGTAGAAAAGCTAGCAACATTTGCACGTATTGTATCTGAGCAAAATCAGCTTATTTTGAAAAATATGGCTACATTAAAACAGCAAGAAAAGTAAGCTAGATGTTTAGAAAAGAGAACGCAAATGAAGAGAGTAACTTTTGGATATCCTATGCCGATTTGATGGCAGGGTTACTTTTTGTTTTTATTTTGCTTATTGGGGCTATCGTTTCCAAGTCTATCATCTTAAAATCTGATTTACATAACAAAGAGGCACGACTTGCTAGTATCTCCCAAAACTTGAAGCAGAAAGAAAAAAGACTTGATGAAGTAAGAGATACCTTGGCTAAAAGTCAAGCTTTATTGGGTGAAAAAGATTCATACTTGTCACAAAACAAAGAACTGTTGGCGCTTAAAGATTCACAACTCTCAGATGATGAACGTAAACTTAAAATTAAAGATGAATACATTTCTAAAAATGAACGTATACTAAAACTGAAGATGAATGAGATAGAGAAACTAAATAAAATGCTGCTTGACTCTAAAAATAGAGAATCCAAGCTGAACAACAAAATCGTTATCATTCAAACTGTGCTTGATGAAAATAAAGATGATTTGCAAAAAACAAAAGAAGAACTGAATAAAGAAAAGAAAACACTGAAAGATTACGAAGGGAAAGTAGTCGTACTCTCAAATCAACTTACCGATGCGAAAGATGCTGTGAAGATTAAAAATGAAAAACTTCTTGATGTACTTAATGCTATGGATGAGAAGAAAACAAAGTATGATGAGCTTTTGGCAAATCTTCAGTCTCAAAAAGCAAAGATAAAATCACTCACGGGTATCAAGCTCAAAGTCGTTGCTGCATTGAAAGAGGCACTGGGCAATAAAATTGACATTGACAAAAAGACTGGCTCATTGAAATTGGCTTCAAATATCTTATTTGAAGTAGGGCAGGCATCACTCAAAGATGAGGCAAAAGTGGAGCTTAAAAAGGCATTTGAGCAGTATATAGGTACATTGGTAACCAACAAAGAGATACGTTCACATCTTGATAAGATTATTATTGAAGGGCATACAGACAGTGATGGTTCATACATCTATAACCTCAATCTTTCTCAAAAACGTGCTTTGGCTGTGATGGAGTACCTTTTAACATTGGACTTTACAAAGAAA
>JALXBG010000019.1 GCA_026991605.1 Sulfurovum sp. | reverse complement strand
TCAGACATTGTAGAGTACAGACTTGCGAATGAACAACTCGTTAAACGTATAGACGAAGAAGAGACAGAACTTAGAGGCATAAAAGTAGATAAAATCACCTACTGTGACCACTTAGATCGTAAACATACAGTGATACAGTTTTACAAGTCACATGAAACAGCCAATGTGAAGTTTCATAACATCGGTACAGACATCTGCCTGGTACTCGATGACAAACGCTTTTCAGCGCTCAACAACTCCATAGAGTACCTTAAAAACAACGGTGGGATACTCATCTTCCTAGACACAAAAGTCATCTCTCATGAACAAGCCAAAGAGTTTGGCGTAGGGGCACAGATACTTAAAGATTTGGGCATCAAAAATATTAACCTGCTTACGACGAATATAGATACCGAATTTGTAGGACTAGCTGGATTTGGGCTAGATGTGGTGAGTAAGGTAGAAGTGAGTTAGTATACATGGAAACATTTATCTGGAGTATCGTGTTTGGCATTATTGGTTGGGGATATTTTTCTTTTGGTAGGAAACAAGATAAAAATATTTTCTTGCTCTCCGGTATTGGATTAATGCTATTTCCTTACCTGATTGATGGACTTACTACGACCATTATTGTCGGTATAAGTTTAGGTATTTTACCTTTTGTTGCACTCAAATATTTAGATTGGTAAAACCCTTATTTGGTCATCTAGCTCTTCTTTGAGTGCATTTTCTATGGCAAAGAGTGTCCCTGTACTGGAACTCGCACAGCCACTACATGCACCTAAGTAACGTACATAAATGTCAATCTGTTTTTCATTTTCTTTGACATCGAGTATCTCTATGTCGCCACCATCCATAATAAGGAATTGTCGTACTGATTTGTCTATAGCTTTGTTAATAGCAACTATCTTCTGTTTCACATCCATCTGCCTAAATGGTACGTCTGTTACTTCAGACTGACTTTCTTCCTTCACTTTTAGTTCTTTTTGATGAACCATAAGCAGTTCATTTAGTGCATCATGACAACTGCAATCTTTGTAGCCTGCTTTTGTGTAATGCGTGAGGGCTTTAAGTGTTTGTATATTGTGTAGAGCAATACTCTCTTTTATAGATGAAAGACTCATCGGTGTATCTTCGCAGGGGTAAGTAATATCTTCTCTTCCCAAGGCATCTTTATAATAGGCTTTGGACGCTTGCTTCACAGCATCCAGTGCTAGTGTTATAACATACTGTTCACACTCAGGAAGTGCAGGAGTACTGGGATTGTCTCGTAAAAACCTTTCTAAGCCCTGAAAGGTCATAGTAGTTGCTTCCTGTACGGTTTTATTTTTGCACAGTAGTGCCAACATATCACACGCAGCAATGAGTGAGGGTGTTCCAAAATAGGTATATCGTGCCATAGCAATGGTATCATCCTCAGGATTTACAGCCCAATAAAGTGTAATCTGCTCACCAATAGAGGCACTTCCATAGTCATAGGTAAAAAGTGTAGCTCCTAACTCTTCTGATTCTTCCTTCGTAATGATATCTGCATGTTTTGGATCACCGATAAACATAGCTACTTTGATACCATATTCGCTTTTAAAGTCAATAAGTTCATCCATATCTGCTCCTTTGGAAGTAGTATTATACTTTATCAAGGTAAGCTAAAAGTAGGCTAAGTGTATAGTTAAAAGTGATTTTATTTTTTAATCTACACAAAAAGAAAAGATGATATTTACCTCTTTTCTTTTGTGTTAGCAGGCGAGAAATTTTTGAAGCACAAAATATTTGTTCTCAAACAGGGATTAGAAATGAGGGAGCCATGGAACATTAACAGATATTAGAGGTTTTTTACTCGTTCTATTATGTATCCCAAAGAACGCACATTAATGATAAAATCTTCCTGTAATCTCTTTTTGAGTCTACTCACTTCAGCTCTAATAGTGGCATTATCTATATCATAATTTTCCCATACATATTCTCTAAGCATATCGTAGCTTACAACCGTACCTCTGTATTGTGCTAGTAGTTGTATGATCTGGAGTTGTCTGTTGGCTAAGATATGTGGTTTATTGTAAAAAGAAAGACACATAGTACTCTCATCGAAACTATAGCCATCAGAAAGCCGTGTATGTTCTTGCGGAGAGTGATACATTTGCAACATTTTATTTATACGTAAACTAAGCTCTTTTAGATGAAAAGGTTTTTTTAGATAATCATAACATCCAAGCTCAAATGCACGAGAAATATCTTCTATATCTATCAGTGCCGAAATAAAAATTGTGGGTATCGTCATTTTCTTATGATATATCTTTTCCAGTAATGTTAGTCCATCTATATTGGGTACATTGATATCTAAAATGAGTAAATCATAATTTCTTGATTCAATGGCGTTTAAAGCACTTTCTCCTTCTCTAAACCCTTTAACGCTATGACCCACAGTCTCCAAATATTCTATGATGGTCATATGTAACATCATATCGTCTTCTAAAAGTAAAATCTTCATAGTATGTTCCTGTTTACTTGGTCGGACAATAGAGAGAATGTATATCTAAATTCTGTTTTCTCTTTATCTGAGGAGAGCGCAATATCTACGTGTTCTTCTTCACATATTTGCTTTACAAGATTTAACCCTAGACCAAATCCTTCTTCATTCATATTTTCTCGATAATAGGCATTAAAAACCTTCTTGGGGTCTTGTATATGTGTAGATTTACTTGCAAAAGTTAGTAGGGCATAGCCATTATCTTCAGATATATCTATATAAATAATTTCATCTTTTAGGGTATATTTTATGGCATTGGAAAGATTGTTATCGACAATACGTTGAAGTTTTGTCTCGTTAAAATAGATAGATATAGGATTCATAGGTGTTTGCAATGTAAAAGAGACATCTACCTGAGAGGCTACCTCATCAAAAAATGCTATACGGCTACGCATATAATCTATAAGATTGATAGCGTGTTTGGGGTAGCTGAGTTGATTGCTTTTGACTAGATAACTAAGATCATCATAGATAGTAAACATATTTTTCATCGCGGATTCTATTTTACTTAAATGTTTATTTTTTCCTTCATTCATCTCATACAGTTCAATCGTATTCATGATGACCGAAAGAGGGGTGATAGTTTCATGAATGGCGTGACGCATAAAAAGTTTTTGATTTGCTAGGAGTTTCTGTGAAAACTGTTTTTCTTTATGAAGTTTTACTGACTTTGCCTCCAAATCTGCTGTCGATTGTTTGATAAGGTGTGTCAGTGCCTGTATAGTAGTTGCATATTCACTATGCTTGATGTCACTATTATCAGAAGGCGTACAGTTTTGTACCTCTGTATTCTCCTCTGATTCACTGAGTGCTATGGCTGTGAGTGTTTGATTAAAGAGTTCATTGTGCCCATGATGGTGATAAAACTCTGCATAGGTAAAGAATCCTGCGACATCTGCTAGTTTTGCAAAAGGTTCTATCTCTACTTGTATAAAGTCTGGCATATAGCGGCGTCTTGCCATACATGAGTAGATAAAAAAGCTCTCTACAGATACTTTACAAAACTTTTCCAAAGCTGTTTTGGGGTGGCTTATAATCATCTCTGCATTACCAAACCCTAATTTGACTTTATCTCCCTCTTTGAGGTTTCCTGCAAAACTGAGTGAACCATCTTCATGCCTAGAGAGAACAGCACGTGCGATGTGTAAGCCATTTTTCTCTACAATAAGTGGAAACTCTATACCTGTCGTCGGCAGTGCATTTGCCACAGTATCACCAAGATACTTGGCATAGAATGCTACCGGTGTAATACCATCTATTTGATAGACCCTGTTATGCATGACTTTATCGACCGTATGATGTACGCCTATAGGGTTCCAGTTAAAGCTATAGTCATTGTGTACCTGCAAGATATCGGAATTGAGTGCAACACCTACAGCACCTTTGTCTAAGATATGCTTTCCTTCTGAAATGTAGGTTTGTATAAAGTTCGCATTGTCCCCAGCCATGCCTCCTGCAATAATGACTTCATTATTTACAGATTCTATGCCTTTAACAAAATCTTCTCCATTACTTGAACTCCCATCTGTAAAAAGAATCAAGAGCTTTGTATTGTCTTCAATCAATGACTTTGTAATAGACGCACCATCTTTAAAGCTTTCACCTGTATTGATATGTGCACTTTTTACCTCTGTTTTCTCGAAGGTTGAAATAGACACCACAGTTTTACACGTATAAATCTCTTTATCATTAATCTCACCATCGGTTGTAGCACCAATGCAGACAGCATGGGGTAAGTGATGATTTAGCTGTTTGACTACCTTTGAAAAAACGTCTTTTCCTTCTCCCGAAAAAACTTGCATAAGTATATTCTTTTCATTTATATACAAAGAAAAATCAATATTCCTTGTTAAATCCTGTGTCATATCCAGAGTGTAATTTATGGTTTTCATAAGAAATTATACATAAATAATGGTTTTTGTACCCATGCTATTTTATTGCTACACTTGTTTTATATACTTTGTTCTGAAATTGTATTTGGGAAGAATCTACTTAGTTAGTATCGAAATTAATATACGATATCTACAAAAGAATTCAGCACGCGTTATCTATAAAATAAATATAAATAATAAAAGGAAAATAATATGTCATATACTAAACCAACATTTAAAGCACGATATGAAAACTTCATTGGAGGAGAGTGGGTAGCACCGGTGGATGGTAACTACTTTGAAGCCATCTCGCCTATAGACAATCAGGTCATGACAAAAGTAGCACAATCCAATAAAAAAGATGTACAGGTTGCAACAGATGCTGCATGGAAAGGCTTTGAGACATGGGGTAAAACTTCAGTGAGCCAAAGAAGTGCTGTACTCAACAAAATTGCTGATGCTATGGAAGCCAATCTTGAAATGTTAGCGGTCGCTGAAACGTGGGATAACGGTAAAGGAATTCGTGAAACCATTAATGCCGATTTACCACTGGCTATTGACCATTTTCGTTATTTTGCATCAGTGATTCGTGCAGAAACAGGTACAACGACAGATTTAGACAGTAGTACAGTTTCTCAAGAGATTCATGAACCTTTAGGTGTGGTAGGACAGATAATTCCTTGGAATTTCCCACTTCTTATGGCTGCATGGAAGATAGCTCCCGCCATTGCAGCAGGTAACTGTGTCGTACTTAAACCTGCAGAACAAACGCCTGTATCTATTTTGCTTATGATGGAAGTTATAGCCGATGTAGTCCCTGCTGGAGTGATAAATATCATTAATGGTTTTGGTCCTGAATGTGGAAAACCACTAGCACTGAGTAAAGGTATCAGAAAGATAGGATTTACGGGTGAGACTACAACAGGTAAACTTATTATGCAATATGCCTCCGAAAATATTATCCCTGTGACACTGGAACTTGGTGGTAAGTCACCAAATGTATTTATGGAGAGTATCATGGATAAAGATGATGCATTCTTCGACAAAGCCATTGAAGGATTAGTCCTGTTTGCCTTTAATCAAGGTGAAGTATGTACTTGTCCGTCACGTGCATTGATTCAGGAGAGTATTTATGAGCCATTTATGAAACGTGTACTAGAGCGTGTAGCTGCTATAAAAATGGGGGATCCTTTAGACCCCAATACAATGATGGGTGCACAAGCATCAAAAGACCAATATGAAAAAATACTCCATTATATCAATGTTGGTAAAGAAGAGGGTGCAGAGTTACTCATTGGTGGAGAAAAATTTAATAATCCTGTACATCCAGAAGGTTTTTACATTCAACCAACACTCTTTAAAGGGAACAATAAAATGAGAATCTTCCAAGAAGAGATATTTGGTCCTGTACTTTCTGTAACAACGTTTAAAGACATTGATGAAGCATTGGAAATAGCTAACGATACACTCTATGGTCTTGGTGCAGGTGTATGGACAAGAAATGTACATGAAATGCAAAAACTCACAAGAGGCATAGAAGCAGGACGTGTATGGGCAAACTGTTACCATGCATACCCAGCACATGCTTCATTTGGTGGATATAAACTCTCAGGTATAGGTCGTGAAACACATATGATGATGCTCAATAACTATAGACATACTAAGAATATATTGACTTCATTTGATGAGAGTGCTTTAGGGTTCTTTTAGGAGGATATGATGCATACAAAACGTGTAGAATCTACGCAAAAAGCCAATGAACTTATAGATAGACTACGAGAGAAACATGGTACAGAGCTTATGTTCCACCAAAGTGGTGGCTGCTGTGACGGCTCAGCTCCTATGTGTTTTGAAGTAGGAGATTTTATGGTAGGCAGTTGTGATGTAAAACTAGGTGAGATACATGGTTGTGAATTTTTCATGGCACCTGAACAGTTTGAATATATGAAAAATACACACCTAACCATAGATGTAGTGGAAGGAAGAGGATCTAGCTTCTCTATAGAGATTCCTTTAGGTGTAAGGTTTATAGCAATATCAAGACTTTTTACTTCTGAAGAGTTTGAAAACTTGGAAAATATAGAAGAATGTTAAGATGTTTGTAACAAATAGGAGTATTTTACTCCTATTTAAAAATATTTTGATTAACTTTTCTTTTTTCTCTTCTTTTCTCTGATACTTTACGTTACAATATTCCCAATACGATATTTTATAGTAAGGAACAATAATGAGTGAAATATATTACCCAAATCCAGAATTTGCCAAAGATGCAGCAATACCTAGCATGGATGCCTACTGGGAGTTACAAAACAAAGCGATAGAAGACTATGATGGTTTTTGGAAAGGCTTTGCCAATGAGAAAATAGAGTGGTTAGCACCGTATGACAAGGTTCTAGATGAGTCTGATGCTCCTTTCTATAAATGGTTTACCAACGGTAAGCTCAATGTCTCTAACCAATGTATAGACAGACATCTTGATACAAAATCAGATCAAAATGCGATTGTTTTTGAGGGTGACAAGGGTGATGTAGAACACATTACTTACGGACAACTCTCAACCCGTGTGAACAAAATGGCAAACCTTCTTAAAAATGAGTTTGGTGTGAAAAAAGGTGACAGGGTTGTGCTTTATATGCCGATGATTCCTGAAGCAGCCTACGCTATGTTAGCTTGTACACGTTTAGGTGCGATTCACTCTATTGTCTTTGGTGGGTTCTCTTCTGAAGCACTCAAGGATCGTATTGAAGACGCAGAAGCGAAGATAGTCATCACTGCTGATGGGGCATTCCGTAAAGGAAAGCCTTATATGCTTAAAAATGTGGTAGATGAGGCACTCAGCCAAGGTGGTAAATCTGTAGAAGCAGTACTTGTAGTAAAAAGAAACAATGAAGAGATTACTTGGGTAGAGGGGCGTGACCACTCTTATAATGAGATGATAGACGCACAGTCTGATGTCTGTCCTTTTGAGCCTATGGACTCTGAAGACCCGCTGTTTTTACTTTATACTTCTGGTTCAACGGGTAAACCAAAAGGGGTACAGCACTCTACAGCAGGGTATATTCTCTGGGCGCAGATGACGATGGAGTGGGTATTTGACCTTAGAAAAGATGATGTATTCTGGTGTACAGCAGACATTGGTTGGATTACAGGGCATACCTATATCATCTATGGACCACTTGCAGCTGGGACAACGACAGTGATGTTTGAGGGTGTGCCAACATACCCTGATGCAGGACGTGCATGGAAAATGGTGCAAGACCATAACATTACACAGTTTTACACCGCACCTACAGCCATAAGACTACTGCATAAAACAGGAGAAGATGAGCCTAAGAAATATGACCTCTCTAAACTTAGAGTACTAGGAACTGTGGGTGAACCTATAGACCCTCCAGCATGGAAATGGTACTACGAGACAGTAGGTAACTCCAAGTGTGCCATCGTGGACACCTACTGGCAAACAGAGACAGGTGGACATATGATATCTCCACTGCCAGGTGCTACTCCTATTAAGCCTGCTTGTGCAACTTTTGCCTTGCCAGGCATCATTGCAGAGATTATCGAAGCAGATGGTACACCTACACCAGTAGGTGAAAAAGGGTTTATGTGCATCACAAGACCTTGGCCATCTATGATTCGTAATATCTGGGGTGACCCAGAGCGTTTCAAAAAAGCATACTTTGGTGACTGTAAAAAAGATGGAGAGCCTGTCTACTTCACCGGAGATGGTGCAATGATGGATGAAGATGGCTACATTACCATTACAGGGCGTACTGATGATGTCATTAACGTTTCTGGTCACCGTATGGGTACAGCAGAGGTTGAAGCAGCTATCAAGAAACATGACGCAGTTGCAGCCGTAGCTGTAGTAGGTAAACCACATGATATTAAGGGTGAGGGTATCTTTGCCTACCTTGTACTTAAAAATCCTGAGGATGCTTCTGATGACCTCAAAGTGGCTATCAATCAAGTGATTAAAAAAGAGATAGGGGCTATTGCATTGTGTGATGCGATGGCATTTGTCCCTGATGTACCTAAAACACGTTCAGG
>JALXBG010000018.1 GCA_026991605.1 Sulfurovum sp. | reverse complement strand
AATAGTAGGTCATTGTTTTGTCAATTTGTCCATTTACTTTTAATAAATAGCGTTTTTGATAGGTGAGTACAGCCTGTTTCAATGTTTCATCAAATTTACTATCAATAGGTGCCTTTTTAGGATAGTCTCCAGAAATCTGTAAACGTTTTTTAATCTCCTCTATGCGCGAAGCACGATCGCCAAGCTTTAAGGGTTTGTTGCTGTAAGGGATTTTAGGGAATTTATCCATAACACGGTATGCTTTGAGAAGGTTTACCAGTTTTCTATAACGTTTTTCCATAGGCAAAAGTGATGTAAGATAGCTATAAACATCACCCGAAATAGCAGCATTTACTACATCTTGGGGATTTGGAAAACTTTTATAAGACATTTCCCATCGTGATTTTATATCATCACTTTGTTCTAGGGCTTTAAGCTTTTTTTGAACCAGTCCCCAATCTACATCTCCTTGTACTATAAAACGAATCAAACGTACAAGAGAGTTTGTAAGCATTAAATCAAGTCTTGCATATACGGCAGCTTTTCTCTCTGTGTTGATTTCTCCATTGTCAAGTTGAAAAAAAAGACGTCCAATGGCTTTTTGATCAAAAGATTTATTTTTATAGTTAAAAAGAGGATCCTTCAATGAGGCAATAAGTTGACTCATTTTTGCTTCATTACTATCACCGATCCATAATGGTTGATAGTTATTTTGGCTATAAATATGGTTCACAATATTTTTATTGACACCCTTAATACGTGTTTGTAGTGCATTTTGTAAGTTCGAAGAGATTGTCTCAATGCTTAGTACCTCAGCCCAGAGTGCGGTGTGCAAAAACACTAAAAAAAGTAAAGTTTTTAACATGTATAATATTTCATCCCTAAATTTATTTTTGTTATTATAGCTAAGTTATTTTCCTAAAAGGTAATGCTTCTTAAGCGTTTTTATATTCTTTATCTATGAGTTTGAGGTATTTTACAGGAGTGACTTCTTTCATCGCTTGTGCGAGCCATTGTATTTGGAACCAAGCTGCTCCCGAGTCTCGTAAATCAAAATAGTTTTTCAGACTTCTAATGTTAAAGGTAACGACCATGTCTACTTTCCAGTTATCTGAGACAATGTGTTTAAAGCCATCACCTACATTTCTTTTTTTCTTACCCATTTGCAAGGCATTATAAAGGGTTTGACTGTCACCTTTACACTCTTTTATAAAAGGTAAAGAAGATTTTGCAACAGCATTTTTAAGAAAATCGCCATCTCTATTATATTGGAACATTAGCTTATCATAAATGGCTTTTATTTCAATCGCAAGGTATGCTTCATCGGTTACTACAAAAAGATGCAGTCCCAGTACTTTTTCTAAAAAGAATGCAAAGCCATCTTCACTTTCAAGCGAGGCGACAAAAGCATTAATGACTGAAGACATAGTATAACGTGTGGAGCGTACAGAGATGGCCTGAAGTCTATGGCGTGCATGTTCCTGAAGTACACCTCTTGAGGTACCTTGTACCAAGTATGAAAGGGTTGCATGTTCTATAATGGAGTGGTGGTGGTGTACCCAAGCAAGATTCGAAAGTAAATCAGAATCATCAATGTTGTTAATGGCATCTGTATCCAAATGTTCCATCGCACGTTTGACGCAGGCATTCTCAGAGTTTTCAAAGGAGTCATAACAGGTACGTGCTGCTATCTCAGCGACACCTAGACCAGACTGTTGCAATAGGGTTACTTTTGGTTTTTCATACTCTATGTGATACTTTGTTATTTTTTCCATGCTATAAACCTCTGATAATTTGCTACAATTATAGCAATATTTACTAAAGGCATACAATGCAGGCAAATCAAAGATTTCACTCCTTTGAAGAAGATTTTAGAGACCCTTACGCAAGAGACCGAGACCGTGTACTTCACTGTTCTTCTTTCCGCCGACTGGAATATAAGACACAAGTATTTTTAAACCATGAGGGTGACTACTTTCGTACACGTCTTACCCACTCACTTGAAGTTTCTCAAATAGCACGTACGCTCTCACGTATGTTAGAGCTGAATGAAACCCTTGCAGAAGTCATTGCCCTCTCTCATGACTTGGGACATACCCCTTTTGGGCATGTGGGAGGCGATGAACTGGACAGACAGCTTAAAGCTGACGGTAGATCTTTAGGGTTTGAACATAATTTCCAATCTTTTAGAGTACTTACCAAACTGGAAAAACGTTACAAAGATTTTGATGGACTCAATCTTACTTTTGCTACACTTGAAGGTGTACTTAAACACTCTTACCCCTACAAAAAACCTTTTTTAGAGGAGTTAGATAGCCGTTTTGATTTAGAAAAACACCCTAGTTTAGAAGCGATGGTAGTAGACCATGCAGATGAGATAGCCTATACCTCTCACGATATCGATGATGGCATCAAATACGGACTTATTACCTTTGATGACCTGTTCCAAGACCCACTCTGTTTAAGAGTTGACGAGATGGTACAACGTGAAGGTGTAAGTAGAGGTGAAAAACTCTACCGCC
>JALXBG010000017.1 GCA_026991605.1 Sulfurovum sp. | reverse complement strand
TTGCATATCCATCTGCTGCGTGAACAGATGCTTGTTCGTGACGGTTCAAGATATGCTCGAACCCCTCTTGCTTATATATTTCATCATAAACGTGCATGATAGCGCCACCAGGGTAACCAAATACGGTCTTTACACCCTCGGCGATAATCGCTTCACATACCATTTGTGCACCAGACATTTGTCCCATTACACACTCCATTCTTATATTTTTGTTATATTTTGTCTGATTATAGCGAAATTAGATTAGATTTATTTATCACACATCTCCAAAGCCACACCTTCACGTAACCCATCGTCTATAACTACACAGTTTTCAAACTCCAACATCGTATAAAGTTGTTTATAAATGAGTATCCCCGCTGCTATCAAGTCTGAACGTCCTGTACCAACAGCTATTTCTCGTTCTTCAAAGGGCATAGAGAGAAGTTTTTTCAAATAAAAATCTAACTCCTCTTTTTCTAGCGATGTACCATTTATTTTCGCAGCATCATACGTTTCATAGTTAAATCCCAACTTCATAGCTGCCACTGTTGTCGGTGTACCTGCAGTTGCCACAAAAGAGTCCGGTTTTTGTTTGGTTGCATAGAGTTCCGCACAAAACATCTGCATATCGAGCATCTCTCGAGGCAGAGCTTCTTCTATATTTTCAAGTGTCTCATAACTCTGAGCAATCGTTACAATTCCTACAGGGAAGCTTTTACTTATGGTTTCATCTTTATAATGAAAAATAAGTTCTGTCGAGCCTCCACCGATGTCTACTAACACAAAAGTATCTGAAGCATAATACAGTTTTTTCAGTCTATTTTTTACCGCAAGAAGTGTAAATTTAGCCTCTTCATCTCCGGAAATAATGTTGAAATGCACGCCTGTTTCTTTCTCAATCTGTGTGAGTACCTCTTGGGCATTAGTAGCCCTACGTATTGCTTCTGTAGTCACGGCATATATGGGCAGGGAAGAGAAATCTAACGCTTCTTTTAGCTCTTTTAGTGCTGTGATGATACGCTCAACTGCTTTATCATTTATCTGCCCAGATGATGCCAAGCCATCAGCCGTTTTTACTACTTTTTCATAAGTAAAAATCTGTTTTTTCGTTGCACAGTCATATGCCAATACACGTAAGGTATTGGAGCCCAAGTCTATCGCTATCATTAATGTACTTCTTTAAAAGAAAATCCACCCTCAGTGAGTTTTGTACGTATAAGTGCTTGATGCTCTACACCTTTAGTCTCTAAAGCTACAGAAACATGGGCATCGCCAAACTCTAAATCCGTAGAGGTTCTGTCGTAACCTATTTGAACGATGTTTGCACCTATCTCAGTAAGAATACTTGTAAAATCCTGTAAAGCACCCGGTTTATCTACCAGAAGTACCTGTAGTTTCATTTTACGTGAGGATTTCATGAGTCCTTTTTCTATAATAAGTGAGAGCATCGTAACATCAATATTTCCTCCACTAAGAACGATACCTATTTTTGAGCCTATAGGTACATCAAGTTTATTGTGAAGCAGTGCAGCTACACCTACGGCTCCCGCACCTTCAACCAAAACTTTTTGACGTTCGAGCAAGAAGAGTATCGCTGAGGCTATCTCATCTTCGCAAACAGTTTCAAAGGCATCTACATTATTCAAAATGTACTCTAATGTCACAGGTGACGTATCACGTACGGCAATACCGTCCGCTATGGTACGTACAGATGTTGTGTCTATGGCATTTTTGGCATCATAAGACTTTTTCATAGCAGGCGCACCTGCTGAAGAGACACCTATCACTTTACACTCTGGTTTCAGTTCCCTACTCGCAACTGACATACCAGCGATGAGTCCTCCACCTCCAACAGGAATAACAAGCGCATCAAGGTCATCTACCTCGTCAAACATCTCTAAGGTTACTGTACCCTGCCCTGCCATTACCTCTTCGTCAGTAAAAGGATGCACAAACGTATAATTGTGTTCTTCACCAAAGGTCACAGCATAGGCATAGGCCTCATCGTAGTTACTCCCATGCAATATCACCGTTGCACCAAACTCTTTTACCCCTTGTATTTTAGTCAATGGTGTAGACTCTGGCATGACAATAGTGGCTTCTATATTAAAATGCTTTGCTGCAAATGCTACACCCTGTGCATGGTTTCCAGCACTTGCAGCTACGACACCGCCAGTCTGTCCATTTTCTATGAGTGAAGCTACTTTATTAAATGCACCACGTAATTTAAAGGCTCCTGTACGTTGAAGGTTTTCTTTTTTCAAATACACTTCATAGCCAGATATTTGGCTTAAAATGGGTGCATAAGTAAAAGGTGTACGATGTACTACATCTAATACTCTTTCATAAGCTTTTTTTATCTTGTTTAAGTCTAACATTAATCATTCCTAGATACTATAGTATGAGAATTATATCAGAACTAAGGATAAGACTATATGGAATGTGAATTACCAAGAGTAAACTCAAACCCTGAAGAGATGAAAAAATATTTTGAAGAAGCCAAAACCATCGCTGTTTTAGGTGCTTCACCCG
>JALXBG010000016.1 GCA_026991605.1 Sulfurovum sp. | reverse complement strand
TAGACGAAGCATTGAAAGAGACTGTACGTGTACTTAAAAATGGAGGACGATTGTTTATCTATGATTTTGACGTAGAGAGTTTTATGGGTAAAAGTATTTGTAAAGGGGAGATGTTACTCGGGGAACCCGGTAACTTTTTTACGCCAAAAGATTTAGAAATAAAACTGACATCTTTTGGCTTAACTGCTACTATAACGAAACATGGATGGCGTTATACCGTAGATGCTTCGCTAAAAAAGCATTGAGTTGATTGGCAAAGGCATGGGCATCTTTTTGTCCAAATGCTTTTGGACCACCTGTCATTTCTCCACTTTCACGTATACTCTCCATAAGATTTCGCATTGATAGGTATTGTTTGATATTATCAACAGAGTAGAGTTCACCTCTATGGTCAATGGCATGGGCATTCTTAGAGATGATACGATCAGCCAATGGTATATCAGCCGTAATCACCAAGTCATCCTCAGTACAGAGTTCTACGATGTGATGGTCTGCTTCATCTGTACCTTGGGCTACGATGATGTACTCTATGTGATTTGACTTCCCAATATTTATCTTCTTATTGGCGATAACTTTAGTAGGTAGAGATAATCGCTCAATACTTCGTAAGACTATGGGTTTAAGAAGGTTTGGAAATGCATCTCCATCGATAAAAAGTGTCATTTATTATCCATTATTTTACAAACTCTTTAACGCGTCCCACTTCTCCAGAACTTAGGCGTACTTTGATACCATGTGGATGGGTAGGGGAGTTGGTGAGGATTTTTTGTACTTTCCCGTAGGTGATGTAGCCTGTACTTTGGTCATCTTTGAGTACGATACCTACATTCATGCCATACTTAATATCGGCACGTTTTTGCCCTTGTGCCATCTTTACGCCTTTTGTTCGTAGTTGAGTAGCTTTTTGACTGTATCTACAGAACAGAAGAAGAGTGCATCAAAGAGTGGGTTAAGTTTTGTTTTATTCTCATCTATCACATCAAAAGCTTGAAAGAAAAACCCCGAACCATCTTCAGGGTTGGCAGGCTTCACATGAAATACGATAGGTTTGAGTGTACGTACCACATTGAGTATCTTTTTATAGTTCTTCTCATTTTTTTCGGGAAGAAAGTTATCTTGTTTACTCTCATTTTTACGTGCTTTAAGCAGGAGCTGGAGTTTGTCATTAAAAATGACTTTATTCCAAGAGATACTCCCTAGTTCTATATCAAAAGACATATTGCCAGCTGTAAGAGGATGGGGTTTTGTTTCACGAATGGCTTCTAAGAGGTGTAGAAAGAAGTTTTTCCCTCCGAAGTTGTTCGCACAGTCCAGTAGTGTTTCGTGATGAAGTTGTTTTTCTTCATCGCTAAGTAAATTAAAGTCGCACATAGTTATTTCTTTGTAATAAATTTTATGTAATTATAGCGCAAATAACCAATAATCCGAGATTAATGAAGTTTCTATATAATTATAATAATTATTATAATTGGTGATAGGGGAGATATGAGCAAGGTAGAAAGTATTAATAGCAGTGAATGTGCAGTATATGCACGGTATGAAGAGGTAGATAAAGAACAATTAGAAAAAGATATCGATGCCATAAAAGAGACGATGAAACCTGTTGATGAAGAAGACTTTCAGCATCTGCTTAAAATGGAACGTTGGGGACGGTTTGCTACTTTTGGGGGCTATGGACTCATTTTTCTTCTAGCTATTATTGGGCTTTTTACTGAAGTTAGTTCTGTGTTATTTTGGTCTGTTGGTACTGTGGCGGCAGTATTGATAAGTACGGGTAATGTTTCAAGATGGGCAAATGTTACGCACCCAATTTTACATGGTGCTTATGATAAAGTACCCAATATTCCAGAGAGATATACCAAAAAATATTTTGCCAAAGGATCTAGACGTTTTGTTGATTGGCTAGATTGGATCAAACCTGATGCATGGAGCTACGAGCATAATATCATGCATCATTATCATCTAGGAGAAGAAGATGATCCAGACCAAGTAGAACGTAACTTACAGTGGCTGATACAGTCTAAAACACCTATGTTTTTAAGATATATTATTATATATGCTTTTGCTGGAATGTGGAAGTTCCTTTATTATGCACCCAATACATTAAGAATTTTAGAGAACAAAAGACTTAAAGAAGCAGATAAACGTACTATAACTGATTATGAGTTAGATCCTCGCACTAAAAACGGTTTAGAGTTATGGATGGAGTATTATCTCCCTTATGCGATAATAAAATTTCTTGTTTTTCCTATGCTTTTTTTACCTTTTGGTATACAAGCTGTGCTTAATGCATTAATTATTATTGTTCTAGCAGAACTGTTTGCTAATTTACACTCATTTTTAGTGATTGTGCCTAATCATTCGGCAGAAGATATATATATGTTTTCTAAACCTAGTAACAGTACAGGAGAGTTTTATCTTAGACAAATTATGGGTTCTGTGAACTACAATACAGGCTCAGATTGGAAAGATTTCCTTCAGGGCTTTTTAAATTATCAGATAGAACATCACCTTTTTCCAAATATGCCAAATAGTTATTATCAAAAAATGCAACCTATTGTAAAAGATATTTGTAAAAAACATAATTTAGAGTATAGGCAAGAATCTGTCTTTAAACGTGCAAAGATGACGATAGATCTTATGGTTGGGAAAACACAACTTCTTAGAGTCGATGGTATTTAGCCTATGAGTACAGAAAAGAGAATGGCGCGTATTGACGACATTCTCACACGTAAACAATCTTATTTACAAGTTTTCCTTGATAATGTACATAATTCACAAAACCTTTCTACTATTATACGTACGGCTGACGCTGTAGGCGTGTTAGATATTTTCTATGCAACGCCCTCAAATGAAACACTACGTATTCATAAAACCATCACCCAGGGTGCACATAGATGGACACATCGTCACAGGGTTATGGATGCAGATACGGTAAAATTTCTACAGCAGAAGAAAGAAGAAGGCTTTCAAGTTGTCGTCACCCACCTAGAAGAGCGTGCAGTCAATTTTAGAGAAGTAGACTATACAAAGCCTACACTTATCGTGATGGGTAATGAAAAGGAGGGGGTGAGTGATGAAATCATCGCTGAAGCGACAGATGTCATTGTTATCCCCATGCAAGGGATGGTACAAAGCCTCAACGTCTCCGTAGCCACCGCACTCATACTCTATGAAGCCCAAAGACAATTAGATAATGCAGGGATGTATGCTAGCCCTCAAATAAGTCTAGAAAAAAGAAAAGAAATAAAAGATGCTTGGGTCTATAGAGATACGATAGCACGCAGAAGTAAAGGTGAAATTGCCTTAGAGTTTAAAGAGGAGTTAATTGTTTTTGATTCTTTGTCCCCAGAGGGACAAGGCATTACTTGAGTTTACCGTTTCCATAGTGCTTGTAAAGATACTCAGTTACGGATTTTGCTGCTTCTTCACCGATAGGTGCTTTAAAGTGCGTAATCATTTTGTCTATTTTTCCACGCCAAAATGCTTTAGATTGTCTACCTTGGTTGATGATGTATCCAAATGAGTGACACATAAGACAATTTGCCTGCACTGCATCAAAACCTTTTCCCATTTTGATAGGAAAGGCAACATAGGGTACTTCTATTTTCTCTTTTGTTTGTGCAAAAAGTGGTGATGCCAATAAGGCTGTGATTAAAATAAGTTTTTTCATTATATTACCTCTACTGTAACTTCATCGATACCATTATATTTGTATCCACCATGATTCCATTTGATTTCGTTTGCAAATGGTTGTTCTTCACCTATGTTATTGATGGCTTTTGCCATAAAAGTGAGTTTGCCCAGCTTTGTTGGTTTAAATGTAAATCTAAAGGCCCTATAAGCATAACGTCCTGCCTTACCATCATCAAGGAGTGCTTCTTGCCATGTTTTCCCTTCATCTGTTGATACCAATACCTTTTTGATACCATGTCCATCATCAAAGGCAACACCACGCACAACTACATGTGAGTTGAGGCTTAATTTTCCACCATTTGTGGGGTAACCAATGATAGATTTGACATTCATTTTTGTAATAGGTTTCGTTTTGGGTGCTTTTTTCTCAGGTGTTTCACATTCACATTCATTATCAGGAACCCTGTAAGCAACATCCATAAAAAAGAGGTGCTTGTATTCATCGGTCACGGTAATATTAGAAAGCATTTTTACCCATGAGTCAGAGTATGAACCAGGGATAACAAGTCTAAGTGGATAACCGTTAAGATATGGTAAGTCTTCACCATTCATTTGGTATGCCAATATAACATGATCATCTAATTCTTCAAGGTGTAACTCACGGATGAACTCAGGTGTTTCATAATATGCAGCTTTTTCTGAACCATTAAATCCAATCCACTCTGCATCTTTTTTAAGACCTGCCTGGTCAAGTAAGTCTCTTAGCCGAACACCTTTCCACGTTGCACAACCCATAGCACCAGAACCCCACTGAATTCCACCGGCAATTGGTGTAAAGGCTGAACGACTGTTACCTCCACATTGTAGTACTGCAGTTACTTCTACTTGCTCAAATTTTGTTTTGAGGTCATTAAGAGAGATATTGATCTCTCTTTCTACTAAGCCATTTACAGAAATAGTAAAAGTTTCCGGATCAATATGAGTAGGAATGTCTGGCATGTGCCATCTTACAAAAAACTGGTCGTTTGGTGTAAGAATTGATGTAAATACATCTCTCTGTGTCTCTAACAATGGTGGTCTGTCAGAATATAGGATAAGTGGTCGTTTCTCAGGAAAAGCCACATCAGATACCTTACGGTTATCGATAGGTTGGTGTGTTGCACTTGCTTCTGCTGTGGTGGAACCAACAGCTGCAACACCGGCAACAACTGCTGCCTTTTTGAAAAAATCTCTTCTTTCCATAAATAGCCTTTATAGTGATTATAAGTTGTGAGATTATGATTTAAACTCTCTTAGTCAGGGCTGAATAGTAGATAAAATGGGTATCTTTATCATAATATAGGATAATTTGTTTCAGGTTCAAATATATCAAACATTTTGATTGATTTATTTAATCATTTTCATTGTTCTTGTGACTCATAGGCAGAAAATCTACTGATTTTTTTAAGTTTTCACAAAAAGTTTTAAATGACGGCAAATCTAAGTTTGCTTCTCTTTGTTTTGTTCCCCACATAGGTTCAGGGTAGTAACTGTCTTCTTCAAAACGTGCCATAATGTGCCAATGCACATGAGGCATATAATTTCCAAAAGAGGCGATATTTATCTTTTTGGGTCTATAGTAGTTGAGCATCTCTTTTTCTATCATATCAAGTAGATAATAAATCTCAAACTTTAGCTCTCCAGGGACTTCACTCATCTCTTTGTAGGGGTGCTGTGTAAAGATTTTAAGCCAGGGAATTTCAGAAGGTTCTATCTCAATTTTGATATGTTCATTTTCGTAAAGTGGTGACATTAACGTATCCTTTTTAGGCTTCTTTTCCCTAACTTGAAGATGCTTGAAGCATCTCTATTTTCGTTAATTGGCTCTATAATGACATCTGCATTTACTTTGGCAAAATTTTCGTCATAGGCTTGAGTAGTAAGGTTTGCAGAGGTGGTATATGCCCATTGTAGACGATTTAAGAGTAAGAGATGGTGGGTATTTTTTATTACTCTGTAGGAGTAGCTATTTGGTAAAATAAATGTTGTTTTACTACTTCTGCGTACACGATTTTTATGTTGATGTGGTACGCGTGTAAATGTTTTGAGTGTTTTGAGAGAGTTCACTGCTTTAATGTAGTGTTTGTGTGGAGGACGTTGTTTGATAGCTGTGAGTTTGTCGGCATTTTGAGAGACAAAACCGATGGTTGTATCGGTTTGTGTTAAAAAAACTTTGTCTTTTAAAGTATTGTTTTGCATCGTTTTATTCCTCAACACAACCAGTTGTGTGAGCCCACTGCTGAAGTGGACACAGCGTCAGCGTAGGTAAGATGAGCTTTGCTCATTTACCGTTATATTAAGACAGGTAGTCTTGCAGTGCTTTAGGCTGAAGTTCTCCACCTGTAGCTTTAAGCTCTTTAATCGCCATAGCCGTTGCTTTTGCTGCTGCTAGAGTAGTGAAGTAGGCTACATGGTTTGAAAGAACTGATTGTCTAATGGTTCTGGCGTCTGTTTTACTTCCTGCATTGTCAGAAGTGTTGATAGCGATGGCTATCTTTTCATTTTTAATCATATCATCGATATTTGGACGACCTTCAGAGATTTTAAGTACTTTTGTTGAAGGTACACCTGCCGCTTCCAGTGCAGTGTGTGTACCTGATGTTGCGACTATCTCAAATCCAAGGTCTGTAAACATTTTTCCTACTTCCGCAGCATTTGGTTTGTCTGCTTCTGTGAGAGATAAGAATATTTTACCTTCTAAGGGAATGTTGTTTTTAGAGGCAAATTGTGCTTTGGCAAAAGACATACCAAAGTTCTCAGAGATACCCATAACTTCACCTGTAGATTTCATCTCTGGTCCTAAGATAAGGTCTGACCCTGGTAGCTTATTGAAAGGGAAAACGGCTTCTTTAACTGCTACATGGTTCTTAAGAGTTGGTTCCATGATTTTTTTATTGAAATTCACAACATTAAATGTGTCGTAGAACTTCAATGCTTCTCTCAAGTCACCTTGTATCATGACTCTTGTAGCTACTTTAGCCAATGGTACACCCGTAGCTTTAGAGACAAATGGTACGGTACGTGATGCTCTAGGGTTTACCTCAATAAGGTAAATTTCACCTTTGTGGATGGCATACTGAATATTCATCAGCCCAACAACACCAAGACCTAGTGCTATGGCAGCAGTTTGCTTTTTAACTTCCTCTTGTAGTTCATCTGAGATACTTACAGGAGGAAGTGAACAAGCAGAGTCCCCAGAGTGAATACCCGCTTCTTCAATGTGTTGCATGACTGAGCCAATATAGACATCTTTACCATCACAGATAGCATCGACATCAAGCTCGATAGCATTGTCTAGGAATTTGTCTATGAGTACAGGTGCATCGTTAGATACTGATACTGCTTCATCCATATACTGGTTGAGCTCCTCATCAGAATAAACCGTTTTCATACCACGACCACCCAGTACAAAAGAAGGACGCACAAGTACAGGATACCCGATACGATTTGCCACTACAAGGGCCTTGTCTTTTTCAAAGACTGTACCGTTGTCTGGTTGCTTAAGTCCAAGGTCATTAATAAAGGTAGAGAAAAGTTCTCTGTCCTCTGCAAGGTCGATGACTTTAGCCGTAGTACCAGAAATCTTTGCACCAATCGCTGTTAAATCTTTAGCAAGTTTAAGAGGTGTCTGACCACCAAAGTGAACGATGACACCATCTGGCTTCTCAATCTCAATGACATTTCTTACATGTTCAAAATCAATAGGCTCAAAGTAGAGGATATCAGAAGTATCATAATCAGTTGAAACGGTTTCTGGGTTACAGTTGTACATAATGGATTTTACACCCATATCTTCCAGTGCAAAGGCAGCATGTACACAACAGTAGTCAAACTCAATCCCCTGACCGATACGGTTAGGCCCACCACCAATTACAAGTACTTTCTTTTCATCAGATTCTGGCATTTTAGCTTGTGGGAGTTTCGTAATGTTTGTTGTAGAGTAAAGGTACGGTGTAAGTGCTTTAAACTCAGCTGCACAAGTGTCCACTTCGTTATATTCAAGAACAACACCTGCTTTTTCTCTAGCATTGTAGATGTCATTTTCAGAAAGTGTAAGACCCTCTTTTTTATTAATAACTTCAGCAATCATCGCATCTGAGAAACCTTCAGCCTTGACTTCACGGAGTCTTGTAGCATCTGAGAGTAGGGCAATGTCCATCTCTTTTTCACGAATGGCAAGCTCATCTAGTTGGTAGAGGAACCATCTGTCTATTTTACAAAGATCAAAGATAGCATCAACCGTCATACCACGTCTAAGACCTTCAAAAACATAAAGCATACGGTCTGCATGTGAACGACGAATCTCACGAACAAGTTCTTCACCATCACACTTAATAGGGTTAAATCCTATAAGTCCAGTCTCTAGTGAACAAAGTGCTTTCTGGAAAGATTCTTTAAACGTACGACCAATAGCCATTACTTCACCTACTGACTTCATCGCAGTAGTCAGTGTTGAGTTTGCCATTGGAAACTTCTCAAAAGTAAATCTAGGAAGTTTTGTCACGATGTAGTCAATAACAGGTTCAAACGATGCAGGTGTTCCTGTAATATCATTGGTAATTTCATCGAGTGTAAATCCAACGGCAAGTAGGGTAGCCACTTTAGCGATAGGATATCCTGTTGCTTTAGATGCTAATGCAGAAGAGCGTGAAACCCTTGGGTTCATCTCGATAACAATCATACGCCCAGTATCTGGATTAATAGAGAACTGTACATTAGAACCACCTGTATCTACACCGATTTCACGTAAGATTTTAAAAGAGGCATCACGCATATTTTGATACTCTTTATCTGTAAGTGTAAGGGCAGGGGCGATAGTGATACTATCTCCTGTATGGGTACCCATTGGGTCAAAGTTCTCGATGGAACAGACGATGATACAGTTATCTGCTTTGTCACGAATCACTTCCATCTCATACTCTTTCCAACCAAGTAGAGATTCCATAATCTCAATCTCACTGATAGGAGAGGCATCTAAGCCTTCTTGTGCAAGTTTTTTAAACTCATCGATGTTATATGCTACACCTGAGCCTCCACCAGCCATAGTAAATGAAGCTCTTGAGATAACAGGAAATCCTATCTCTTTAGCAAGGGTGAGTGCTTCTTCGAGGTTATAGGCATTAGCACTTTTTGGCAAATCCATACCAATCTTTATCATCGCTTCATTAAAAAGGTGTCTATCTTCACCCTTTTTAATGGCAGCAGGGTTTGCACCTAGAAATTCAATACCATCAAGCATACCAGCATCATTCATATCCATAGCAACGTTCAGTGCTGTCTGTCCACCCATGGTTGGCAAGATAGCATCTACATTTTCTGCTTTGATGATTTTAGAAATTATTTCTGGAGTAATAGGCTCGATGTAGGTTCTATCAGCAAACTCTGGATCTGTCATAATAGTTGCAGGGTTAGAGTTGATAAGTACTACTCTGTAGCCTAGTTCTTTAAGTGTTTTAGCGGCTTGTGTACCAGAGTAGTCAAATTCACAGGCTTGTCCAATAACAATGGGTCCTGAACCGATAAGTAAAATAGTTTTGATGTCAGTGCGTTTTGGCATAGAGAGATACCCTTAATTTTTAGTTTGATATTATACATAAATGAGACAAAAAAAGCCCTTAAAAAAAGGGCAATTTTATCTATATAGAGAGGCTTAAAAGAGGTCTAGCGTTGTTGGTTTTCGTTTTCGTTTTCTTTTGACTGGTTTTCTTCTTTGTTTTTCCACCACAGGATGCTCTTCTATAGTTTCTGGCTGTATAAGGTCTTCTTGCGTCTGATCAATGCGAGAAGGGATACTTGAAACCATAGGTGTTGTTTGATTAAGATCACTGATAGAGATAGTAATGTCGGTACTGTTCTCATCTTTATTTTGATTGATAGTCTCTGGTTTTGGACAGCTAATATTGGTTTTATTACTGTCAAAACCTTCTGCAAGTGTTTCACGTGCATCGGTAATAAGAAAAAATGTTTTAGGATGGAAAATATCACTGTATGTTTTGATGTAAGCTACTGTATAGGAACTTTGAATCTCTACTTTTTTCACGACACCTACAGGAATGTCAGCAAAAAATATATCATCCAATCCTGAGGTATAGACTTTGTCGCCTATTTGTATGTTGTGCCATTTGGGTATAAATTTGATAACCATTTCATTGGTTTCTTGACCTATAGCAATACCTGGTGCTTTTTTATTTCCAATAAAGACTGAAAAACGACATTTTTCATCTGATGTCAAGTATCCATAGAGTTGATTACTTCGTACTCTTGCAATACCTGCAACCACATTGTTTTGGATCATACCATAAAGTTTATTTTTACTTAATCCCTTAGGTTTTGTGAGGATAACCTGAGAAAAACTGTTTAGTTTTACGTAAGAGATAGTTTCAACAATGGCGATAGCCGAAACAGGTAAACGGCTAAGCTCAGGTAAGACTTTATAGATGTTTTTTACTTCTTCAATGTAGTGCATCTGTTCTAGTAAACGTTTACGTAAAATACGGTTTTCACGACTCAGTTTTTCGATGGATTCTTTTTGAAAGATATAGCTATGGCTTTTGTTTTCTAAATTTTGTGTGAAATTTTTGTAGCTCTGCTTAATGGGATTGATGGCACCCAAGAGCGTATCTGTAATACGCTCATCGTTTCTTGACAGTAGTACTGTTAACATAAGTAACAGTATAGCAATGATGACAAGCCTAGTCTTCATATGCCATTTGTTGGAGTAAATCTATCTCATCAAGTGCAATACCTGTACCTTTAGCAACAGCTAAAAGAGGGTCTTCTGCAATATATACAGGGAGTTTAACGATGTCAGAGAGGTATTTGTCAAGACCTCTGATAAGTGCGCCTCCACCAGTAAGTACAATACCATTTTCTACGATATCACCTGCTAATTCTGGTGGTGTTTGTTCTAAAACATCTTTGAGTGCTTCAGCAATCTCTTCGAGAGAGTCTTTCATTGCAGATCTAATATGCTCAGAAGTGATTTCAATAGAAGCCAAAGAACCTTCTACTTGGTCTCTACCTCTTACCGTAGTAGTTAAGTCTTCATCCAAAGCGATAGCAGTTCCAATTTTGATTTTAAGTTCTTCTGCCACACGATCACCAATAAGTAGGTTGAAATTCTTTTTGATGTAGTCGATAATCGCTTGATCTATGTTGTCTCCTGCTACACGAATAGATTTAGAGATGACTAGACCACCCAATGAAGTTACACCTATTTCTGTGGTTCCTCCACCAATGTCTACTACCAAGTTACCATTAGGATCTTTTACTGGAATACCTGCACCAATAGCAGCAGCCATAGGCTCTTCAATAAGATATACATAGCGTGCACCAGCATTTTCAGCAGAGTCTTTCACTGCACGTCTTTCAACCTGTGTAAGCCCATAAGGTACACAGATAATAATACGAGGAGAAAAGAAACCTTTTCTTTTGTGAGCTTTTTCAATGAAATAACGTATCATCATTTCTGTCACTTCAAAATCAGCAATAACCCCATCTTTCATAGGACGAATGGCTTTGATATTACCAGGTGTTTTCCCGACCATATCTTTAGCTTCCTGACCTACTGCCAAAATACGCTCTTGACCATGTTTGTCATATTGTATGGCAACCACGGAAGGTTCATTGATGCTGATACCTTGACCTTTTACAAGTACAAGCGTATTTGCTGTTCCCAAGTCAATGGCCAAATCATTGGAAAACATTCCTAGTATTCTTTTAAACATTTTTTATTATCCTTCGCCTTAAGCTGTTTTCTTATCTTTAATATACAATGGTTTTGCACCATTTTCAACTACATCTTCTGTGATAATGACTTCATATCCTGCAAGTTCCGGTAGTTCATACATAATGTCAAGTAATATTTCTTCAAGTATAGAACGTAACCCTCTTGCACCAGTTTTTCTATCAAGTGCTTTTTGTGCGATGAGTGCAAGTGCATCTTCTTCAAAGCTTAGTGTTACATCATCTATTTCAAAAAGTTTTTGGTATTGTTTTACCAATGAATTTTTAGGTTCAATAAGAATGCGTACCATATCTTCTTTGCTTATCTCTCCAAGTGTTGCAAGGACGTGTAGACGACCGATAAGTTCGGGGATAAGTCCATAAGAGACTAAGTCATCTGCTTCTACGAGATGAAGAAGATTCTCTTCATCTTTTTTTGAACGTTTTTCTTGTCCAAATCCAAGTGTATTTGCGCCAAGTCTTCTTTTTAAAATGTCATTAAGCCCATCAAATGCACCACCACAGATGAAGAGGATATTTGATGTGTCTATTTGTATAAAGTCTTGGTTAGGGTGTTTACGTCCACCTTTTGGCGGGATGTTTACCACAGAACCCTCTATAAGCTTGAGTAGGGCTTGTTGTACACCTTCACCAGAAACATCACGTGTAATAGAACGGTTTTCACCCATACGTGCGATTTTATCTACTTCATCGATAAATACGATACCTTGTTCTGCCCGTACGGGGTCACCATCTGCTGCCATGAGAAGTTTGGTAAGAATGTTTTCTACATCTTCACCTACATAACCTGCTTCAGTAAGGTTTGTCGCATCGGCAATAGCAATAGGAACATTCAAAAATCTAGCAATAGTTTGTGCCAAAAGTGTTTTTCCTGATCCTGTGGGTCCAATGAGTAGTACATTTGACTTTGAAATCTGTGTATCATCTTCAACATTGTCTTTGAAAATACGTTTATAGTGGTTATAGACAGCAACAGAGAGAGTCTTTTTCGCTTTTTCCTGTCCTATAACATACTCACTTAACATTGCATCTATCTCTTTAGGAGTATAGAGTGTATGGGCACCTAAATCTGCTTGTGTCTCTTCTTGGTCTTCATCACCAAACAAGATTTTGTAGGCAGAGACTACACAGTTTGAACAAATGTATGCACTCTCTCCTGCGATAAGTGGATTCTCTTCGCTCTCTTTGGCTTCACAAAAGCTACATGTTTTGGTTATACTCATTATTTGTCCTCATTCTTTATTCTATTAAACGGTATACCTCGTTTAGAGGTTTTTATAAATTCACAAAGTTTTTTGACTTTGTCAGATGTTGTAGACTCAAAAATACTTTGTGCTACTTCTTGAAGAGGATTCCCTTGTTCGAAAAGCTCTCTATAGGCTACTTTGAGTAGGTTGATTTCATCTCTCTCCATCGTTCTTCTAAGTCCTGTAAGGTTTAGACCTCTAAGGTTTGCACGATTACCTTCAGCAAGACAGTAAGGAGGGATGTCTTGTGCCAAAGCAGACGCTCCACCTATCATAGCAAAGTCACCAATGTGTACAAACTGATGTACAGGCGTAAGACCACCGATAACCACGTGGTTACCTAGCTCAACGTGTCCTGCAAGTGTCGCACCATTTGCCAAGATACAGCTGTCACCTATGATGACATCATGTCCAAGGTGTACATATCCCATAAGAAGGTTTCCGTTACCTATTTTGGTTACAGAACCACCACCTTTAGTACCAGGGTTAAGTAAGGTAAATTCTCTAATGGTATTATTGTCTCCAATAATGAGCTGTACATCTTCGCCGTTGAACTTCAAGTCCTGAGGGATAGTCCCAACTGCGGTATGAGAAAATATACGGTTGTTTTTACCAATAGTTGTATCACCTTCTATGACTGCGTGAGTAGCTATGGTAGTATTGTCACCAATTCTTACTTTTTTACCGATGTATACAAAAGGACCTACAGAGACATTAGCTCCCAGTATCGCACCATCTTCTATAACGGCTGTTGGGTGTATTAAAGACATCAAAGACCTATTTGTCCACAATCATAGCTTTAAGTTCAGCTTGTGCAACCACTTTGTCATCTACATATGCTTTTGCATCAAGTTGCCAAACAGCACCTTTGTTTTTAATCACATTGATTTTGTAGACAAGTTGATCTCCTGGTGTGACAGGTGCTCTAAATTTTGCTTTATCGATACTCATAAAGTAAACGACTTTATTTTGAATATCTTCTTTTGATACACCATCCATACTTTTAAATGCAAGTACACCACCTGCTTGTGCCATACCTTCAATGATCATCACACCAGGGTAAATAGGGTGACCAGGGAAGTGTCCTTGGAATACAGGTTCAGAAATAGAGACATTTTTGTAGGCTTCAATGTACTCACCAGCGGTAAGTTCTGTAATTCTATCCACTAGTAGAAATGGATATCTGTGAGGTAGTATTTCTTGAATTTCAACAACGTTATAAAGCACGGTTAAACCTTTGGATAATAATTTGGTATATTTTATCGCAAAGTTGGTAAAGAAGTGATAATAGTTCTTAAAATTCTATAAGCACTTCTTTTACATCACTAAAGGTACGACTTTGACAACGAAGCTCTACTTTTTTTGTAGGTATTTCATCTACGACCATAATAACAGAGAGGTCATAAGGTGTTACGCTAAGTTTACTGCGTAAGGTGACTTCATCCGCAAAAGATGGTGGGTTGAAGATGAGTTCTGTGACGTTTTTGTAGTTGGTATCTGCAAGGGAATTGTAGGTAGTGAGTGTAATGAAACGTACTTCATCACGGTTCATGTGATATACCTCTCCCACAGTATATTCTATCTTCCCTCTGCTGTATTCATTTTTAATGCTTGAGTAGGGTAAAAAATGTGCAGGTGTGACTACTTTACGCACTTTCAACCAGCCCATAGTAAGACGCCAGTTTAAAAAGCGTTGTTTAATGATTTTATGAGGTTTATTAGCTTCTTCCAATGCCCAGCGTCTCTCGTACATTTCTATACGTTCTTCTATGGATTCAGGTTGTATTTGTTGTGATATTGGCACAAAAAGTTCATCTGCCAGTTTTTCCTGCTGGTCTCTTTGGATGTTAAGAGCATAGAGGCAACCACAATAGTCTTGTCGGTAAAGTGCATCCTCTTTGGCTAAGATGTTTTGCTCTTGTGTCCCTGAGTTTTTTCTGTAATCAGGCGCTACAAATTTGATGCCTAGATTTTCTCCCAGTACATCGCCTGCAACTTGTAGTTGTTCGAGTGATTTCTTAGGACTGGTAAGGAGTGTAGAGGTATAGCTTGATTCTCCCAATTCTTTGGCTTTGTGTGCAGAGACTTCAAAACGTCTGTCAAAGCAGATACCACAGCGCGCACCTTTTTCAGGTTCACTCTCCCATCCTTTTACAAGTGAGAGCCATTTTTCAACATCATACTCACCCTCTATGAGGTCAATACCTAGCATCTTACAACTACGTTTGACATCAAGCAGACGTAAATAATACTCAGAGTAGGGGTGGATGTTTGGGTCATAGAAAAACCCTGTAAGTTTCTCTTGGGGGTACTCTTCTTGGAGTTTTTGGAGAAAATAGTGACTATCGACACTGCAACATATATGTACTAGCATTATGACTCCATAATAATTTTCGCAACATTCTTAGAACTTCCATGTCCTAAATATGCACGTAACTCTTCTGCTTTTTGGGCGAAGATTTCTCGGTCGGTATTGTAGTACTCTTTTAAGAGGTTGTCAACCGTCACTTCTTCTTGGAGAATTTCGTTGTGTAAAGTTGTGTTATTGTAGTTCGTAAGTATGATGTTTGCAAGTCCGACTTGTTTAATGCCAAGCAGTTTGGTACCTATGAAAAAATCTACTTTTTTAGCAATGTAAGCAAGCGTAAAAGGTACACCTATAAGTGCAGCCTCCAGTGTAGCAGTACCTGAACAGATAAAGGCAAATTCAGAACGTCTAAGTGCTTCATGGGTGTCACGCACTACTTCAAACTCACGGTTTCCTCGGTAGAGTTTTGCTATCTTGTTTCTACTAAATGAAGGTGGAATGACCAGCAACGGACGAATGTCATTACCCAGTTTCCGTCTAAGTTCTAAGAAGATAGGCATCAAACGGGTTATCTCAGATTTTCGTGAACCTGGCATAAAGGCTATGACATTTCTCGTATCTTTTTTTATTCTGTGTACGTCTATTTCATCAAGTAAAGGATGACCAACATACTGTGCTTTGCCCTGTGGGTAGTAGTCCACTTCAAATGGCAAAATACCCAACAGCTTGTCACAGTAACGCTCCAGTTTCTCAGCACGTTTTGGACGACTTGCCCATATTTGTGGCAAGATGTAGTAGATTATCTCTTTATCTGGATATGCTGTTTTTAGTTTCTTTGCCAGGGGTAAGTTAAACCCAGAAGAGTCCATAAGTAGGACTTTGTCTGCATCACGAGCGAGTTTTAGCATCTCATCAGCTACTTTAAAGAACCAACGTAACTTCTTAATGGCATCTACCACACCCATAATAGCCATTTCACTTATATCATGAAGCGGTATACCGTTCTCTATGCTCTTGTCAAAGATACCGATAAGTTCTACATCTTGTGTATGTTTCAGAACCTCTTTTAAATGAAGGTTTGATGAGGGTTCAAGGGCGGATACGAGTATTTTCATATTAATTACTATTAGTATGTGATGTGTATAAAATTTTCATGGGAGTAGTGTAGCGTAAAAGGCATAATCTATCAAGTCATGTAGAGGTGCTATGGGTTGAGTATCGCCTCAAGCCCAAGTAAAATCAGTAAAATGCCTCCAAGATATTCAGCCTTTTCTTCAAAGCGTGACCCTAATTTTTCTCCCACATAGACACCCAGTAAAGAAGCAAGAAAGGTAACCCCACCTATGATAATAACGGCATACCAAATATTGATGTGCTTTAGCGAAAATGTAAATCCTACCGCCAATGCATCAATACTTGTGGCAAGTGCCAACAAGAGTAGTGTTCCTGTTTTAAGTGTTGTCTTTTTGGAGTCTTTTGCATGTTTGATCATGTCATATCCTAAAAATACAAAGACCACACATACAATGTAAGGTTCATATCTTTGCACATAGCTACTAATGTAACTACCCAGATAATATCCTATGATGGGCATAAGTACTTGAGAGAGTCCAAAAAAGAGGGCTATTTTAAAGGCATTACTAAAATGTAAATGATGTTTGTATTGACTCCCATACACAAGAGACACCGCTAAGGCATCCATCGCGAGGGCAAGTGCTATGAGTAAGAGAGACATATATAAGTATACATAGTTTTTATTTATGTAGCTTTTCTGAAATTTCTTCTATCTCTTCTTTAATTTCTTCTTCTACATGTTCTATATCTTCATCTACGGCTTTGTCAATGTCTGCTTGTTTTTTGTATTTCCCATGATAGATACCTAAAACCAGTGCAACAATGGCTGAAGAGATAAATAGAAACTTATATTCAAGCATCTTTGGGTCAGTAAAGTAAAAGATACTGAGTAGTCCTGCAAATATAATGAAGTATCCTAAAGAAGATAAAATAAATTTTTTCACTGAAAATGGTGTGTTGTTGTTCATTCTGTTTCCTTTTATTTATTCGTTGGTTAACATTGAGAAATTCATTAAAAGACTATTTGGTACAACACCCTTTAAACTCAGGTAAATCCATCTCCAAATAAGAAATCTCCGTCAAAATATCTTGGCGAAATTTGTCAAGAGGGGAGCGTATGGCGTAGTATGCCCAGCGACCTTTGCGTTCTACATGTAGAAAGCCTGCATCTTTGAGGATTTTGAGGTGTCTAGAGATGCGAGATTGTATCATCCCAAAGGCTGACTCTATGTCGCAGACACACACTGCACCGTTTGCATCTATAAATCTAAGTATCTTAAGTCTGGTTTCATCGTTGAGTGCTCCGACTGTTTGTAAAAAGTTTTCCATAATGTTAGTGTAGCGTAAAAGTGTAGATGTATCAAGATATATTGATTTTAGTATAGAATATTAGGACACGTTGAGTGCACATACATTAGAATATACTCAGTAAAGGAATATCTTATGTTTACATTTAAATCTAAAGAGACAAAAGAGAGTTGTGAGCTAGGAGATAATTGCTGTACACCACAACCTAAAGGCAAAGTAGCATGTCCAAACTGTCATGAAAAAGCCAAAGGTGTACTGGGAAAAACGGTTGCCCACTTGGTAAAAAAAGAAAGTCAATTAAAGTTTGATGGTTTTGATGGCTTTTACTACTGTAAAACACCCAAGTGCAAAACAGTCTATTTTAGTGAGAGTACGGTTTTAACCCAAGAAGATATGAGTGTAGTTGTCGGGCTTAAAGAGGGGGCCAGCCTAGCTACAGTCTGTTACTGTTTTGACTGGACAAAAGAGAAGATAAAAGCAGATCTTGAAGCCACAGGAAAAACCACAGCACTCGAAGACATCAAAGCCAAGATGGAAAACCCTGGGTGCAGCTGTGAAGTGCTTAATCCTAGTGGGGGATGTTGTCTTGGGGATGTGGGGAAGGTGATTAAAGCGTGTCAGGCTGAATTAAACTAGAGAGGTTTTGGTGGTTGTCTAGTATGCATTCCCGCCGAGGACGGATGGGAACGAGCTAAAGTTATCAATGTGATATAATACCATTTTTCCAATCTTGACATTGTTTTATAGCAGGAGGGAAAAAATATGCTTTTTTTGAAGATATATTTAACATACAAAATCCAATAAGGTGATATTTTTCTTTATTGAGATTTTTCATTGGATCATCTTCTTCTACAACTGCATAATATCCAAGTACACGAACAATATCATTTTTTTTAATATTAATTGAATTATCAAAGAGACTAGCAATCCAAATATCTTCCATGATAGGTTGTGGCATTTTAATTTTGAAGTATGGTTTATTTCTTGGACCTTTTTCAATCTGAATAACCATACCCTCGAATGCAACTAATTTTTTATTCCATTTTTTTGGATTTATTTTAATTTTTTTGAATAATGAATTTGGAGCAGGATATGGTTCAGCCTGTGAAAAATTCGTCATTAATAGTAAAATAAAAAATGATAAAAGTAGTTTCATAAATAATCCTTTGTGTAAAATAAAAATAATCTAGCAAAATGCTCACTCTTCAAACGCATCATCCACAATCTGACACAATGTATGCCCCAAAAGTATATGTATCTCTTGTATACGAGGTGTGTCGTCTGAAGGTACAACGAGGTTAATGTCGCAGACTTGGTTCATCTGTCCACCGTCACGTCCTGAAAAGCCTATGGTGTGACAACCCAGAGCTTTGGCACACTCTAGAGCAGAGATGATGTTGCTAGAGTTTCCTGAGGTTGAGATGCCTATGAGGAGGTCACCTTTGTTTGCCAAGGCTTCTACCTGACGATCAAAGACTTTGGCGTAGCCGTAGTCGTTGCTTATGGCAGTGAGTGCTGAAGTGTCTGTAGTAAGTGCGATACCCGGTAGTCCACGGCGTTCTGTTTTGTAGCGTCCTGTGAGTTCTGCTGCGATGTGTTGTGCGTCTGCTGCTGAGCCACCGTTTCCACAGAGAAGCACTTTGTTACCACGTTTGAGTACCTTTACAGCTAAGTTTGAAGCAGCTTCAAGGTCTGCTTCCATACTGCCTATGACGGCATGGATGGTCTTTAAATGCGCTTCAAATTCTCTTGCTATTACTTCATTAACACTTGTCATTTTGTATCCGTTCTATGATTTTTGTGGTACTTTTACCATCTACAAACTCGACCAGACGTAACTCATCTGCAATGTCTTGTCCGACGACCTCTTTGCCTTCATAGTCACCACCTTTTACCAAGATGTGTGGTGCTACAGCTTTGATGAGTTCGTAAGGTGTATCCTCTTCAAACTTCACCACATAGTCTACTGCTTCAAGTGCAGCCAAGATGTAGGCTCTGTCATCTTCTGTGTTTACAGGACGGCTCTCGCCTTTGAGTCTGCATACACTGGCATCTGAGTTGAGTCCTAAGATGAGTACATCACCATAGCTCTTTGCCTCTTCGAGGTACTTCACATGACCCACATGTAAGATGTCAAAACAGCCATTGGTAAAGACCACTTTTTTACCACGTTTTTTAAGTTCGGCACTTAAAAGGCGTATCTCATCAAGGGTTTTGATGTGGTAGTGCGAGGTAGATTTGTTTAAACTAGACTCATACTCTATGATCTCATCGAGTGTGGCTGTAGCAGAACCTATTTTGCCTACTACGACACCAGCTGCGAGATTGGCAAACTTCACGGCTTCGTCTATGTTGTAGCCAGAAGCTAGGGCAAAACCAAGGGAGGCAATGACAGTATCACCAGCACCAGTGACATCAAAGACTTCACGTGCCACAGTAGGGTGGGTACGTAGTATCTCATCGTAAATAGCGATACCCTCTTCACTAAGAGTAATGAGAGAGACTTCAAGGTCACAACTCTTTTTGAGTGTAGTTATGGCTTCTAAAAGTGTCGCTTCATCGGTGATGTCTATACCAGAAGCTTCCATCGCTTCTTTTTTGTTAGGGGTAAGGAGTGTCGCACCTTTGTATTTGCTATAGTCTGTACCTTTTGGGTCGACAAGTACTTTTTTACCCTCTGCATTGGCTAGCTCTATGAGTGCTTGTGTCAGTGCAGTCGTTAAGACACCTTTTCCATAGTCTGAGAGTAAGATAATGTCATACTTTCCAACAGAAACTGTGAAGTTAGCGATAATCTGCTTTTGAATCTCGGCATTTATATCTTCTGTACTCTCTTTGTCATAGCGTATCACTTGCTGTTGTGCGGCGATGATACGGCTTTTTTTAGAGGTATTACGCCCCTTTTGTATGAGAATGTTTTGGTTGGAGATGTCTATATCGGCTAGAAGTCTATTGAGCTCGTGGGCATTGGCATCGTCTCCTATGACAGAGATGACATCTACCGTGGCTCCGAGTGCTTTGAGGTTGTGTATGACATTTCCAGCCCCTCCAAGTACAGAAGTCTCTTTCTCTACAGCTACCACCTGTACAGGCGCTTCTGGTGAGATGCGTTCACATTTTCCCCAGAGATAGTGGTCTATCATCAAGTCACCGATGACTAAAATACGAGGGTTCTTGTCACGAAGTTTTAACATCCTTTCACCTCTTCATCGTACATACGCTTGATTTCACTTATGTAGTCTTTGATACCCTCTTCAAGTTCCCACTCTGGCGCGTAGTCCAAATACTCTTTAGAAGTTGCCACTTCAGCTTGTGTATGCATCTGGTAGCCTGTAAATGGGTTAGGGAAGTAGTCTGTACCATAGCCGGTACCCAACTCTTTTTGTAAAATGTCGGCAATGTCTTGGAAAGAACGAGGTTTCCCCGTACCTACATTATAGACGCCAGACTTTTTGGCACTACACGCTTTGATGTTGGCTTGAATGACATCTTTGATGTAGACAAAGTCACGCACTATCTTGTCACTACCTTCAAAAAGTCTAGGAGCTTTGCCTGAGAGTATCTGATGTCCAAACTGTATCACAGTAGAGGCAGTCTTGTCTTTAAAGAACTCTCTGGCTCCGTATACATTGAAGTACTTAAGTCCTACGATGGTTATCTGCGGATTTTCATCCATATATCGGTAGGCTATCTGATCCATAGCGTATTTGCTAAATCCATAAGGATTTTCGGGAGATTCTTTGCCTACAGTTTGTGGTGAAGGTAAAGAGCCGTAGGTTGCAGCAGAAGAGGCATAGATGAGTGTGGCATCATCTTTTTTTGCCTTCTCCAAGATAGTGTAAAAAGAGTTTACATTCGTCTGCATAATAATCTCTTGGTCATAGACTCTTGTGTCTGAGATGGCTGCTTCATGGAAGATGTAGTCAAAGTTGTAGGCATCAAGCAGGGCTAGGTCTTTTTCGTTGTTTAGGTTTCCACAGAGGATGTCACCATGAAAGCCTATAAGGTTTTTGTAGTGTCCAAAGCTTTGTAGGTTACCGTTGGAAAAGGTAGCCTCTGAACGAAAGATGTCGAAGATGACTACTTGCGCCTCAGGAAAGAACTCTTGGAAGTAAAATGCAAGGTTTGAGCCTATGAAGCCTGCACCGCCAGTGATGAGGATGGTTTTGTGGTTAAAGTCTATGTCATTGTATATCATGCAGATATTATACCTAAATGAGTTAATATCTCTTTTGCAACAACATCCATGGGTTTATCTTTTAAAACCAAAGAGAGGTCTTTCTCTCCCAATGTCCCATAATACTCTGGTGAGGTGGTCTTAAAGAGCGCAATAGTGGGTGTTTTAGAAGCAGAGGCTAGGTGCATAGGTCCTGTGTCTCCACAGATAAAGGCATCGTGGTTGGCTATCTTGGCTGCGAGTGTTCTTAGGTTCTTTTCTGAGAGGGTTTGTAAGTTCTCTTTTAACGGTGTGGTGTTGTTAGGGTCTAAAATGTCTACTATGTGAAGCGTCGGTGTAAGGGTATGCAAGGCATCTAACAAGCTCAACCACCAAGCATCATCTAACTTCTTGTCCCCACGTGCATCTCTAAAGATACCGATGCTTTGTGGCGCAATGTCTCTGCGCGCTGCAACTTTTTCTTCTTTGCTAAGGCGTATGTCGAGGTAAGGGGTGTAACTCCCCAGTGGTGCATCAGAAAATGCAGACATGAGTACCAGTGGTTTGAGTGCTTCGTGCTTTACCTCTGAGGTAGATTCCACGGCATGTGTGAGTGGAGAAAAGACATCTTTTGCATAGAAACCGACTTTATAGGTAGCCGAGACTAAGAAGGTAAAGAGTGTGTCACTCGTAGAGTTCAGGTTAGGCGTGACAAGAAGGTCATAGCCATTGTTTTTAAGTTCTTTTTTGAGTGCCAAGACTTCAATAGGCTGTTTAAGCAGTTTTCTTGGGAAGGCATAGACCTTGTTTATCTGTGGCATACCCTCAACCAAACTACGTGTAAAAGGCGCACCCACCATCATGTCTATCTGTGCATTGGGAAACTGCTTTTCAAGTGCATTGAGTAGAGGGGTAGTAAAAAGAATATTCCCTATACGGTAGTTGATGCGCACAACCAATATCTTTTTAATCTCATCTAGTTTGATAGGCTCTGGGGTTTTATCAACAGGGAAGAGCTTTGAAAGGAATGTGTGTAAACCCTTACTGATATTTTTACGTACTCTACTGTGTAGTGCTTTTGCCATATATTCTCTTTAATGATGTAGTAGCAAAATTTTATCGTATCTGTATGTAAAAGAGGCTAAATTCTGCCTCTTTTACTGAACAATAAAAAGAGTCCCAACGAAACAGCAGATACCAAGATGATAGACGCACCCGAAGTTAAATCATAGGTATAAGAGAACCAAAGTCCTACCAGCGTAAAGAGTGTGGCAATAGCACCTGAGATAAACATCATCGAGAGCAGACTTTTAGAAAGACTTTCTGCTATGTACACAGGGATGGTAAGCATAGCGATAACCAAGATGAGACCTACCACCTTAATGGCGATGACTACAGTAAGTGCAGAGAGTATCAGTATGAGTGTGTAGAAAAAGCGTACATTTACCCCACGTAAACCTGCATATTCGGAGTCATACGATACTGCCAAGATGTCACGATACCTTAGTGTTACAATAAAAAGTATGACAACGAGCAATACTACCATAAAGTAGATATCACTTGTACTTACTGCCAATATGGAACCAAAGAGGTAGCTCATGAGGTCTACATTGTACCCAGGAGTAAGGTCTACAAAAATGACACCTATCGCCATACCTACTGCCCAGATGAGTCCGATGAAGGTGTCCATGCGGTGACGCTTTTTGAGTGTGAGTGCTGCTATGAGTAGGGCAGCACCTACGGCAAAGAGAGAGGCTCCTAGAAAGATAGGGAGACCAAAGTAAACAGCAAGCCCAATGCCTCCATAAGAGGTATGCGCTATCCCACCTGCAAGAAACACCATACGGTTGACCACGATAAGAGAGCCGATGATACCAGCAGCAAAACTCACAAGTATGCCTGCGAGCAGGGCGTGTTGCATAAAATCAAATTGAAGTGCTTCTATCATGGTTTTAGCCTCCACTGTGGTTGTTCTTCTTCACAGGTATTACAACTTTCACTTCCAAGCATTTGAAGCAGTTCTATCTCACAAAAGTGTCCGTCATTCCCATGGGTATGGAAGGTGGAGTTTTTGTCTGAGATGTCGTGGTAGGAGAGGGTTTTGTTAACGTGGGCTGCTTTGTTGGCGTACTCCAAGATGACAGAGATATCATGGCTTACTACGATAACAGTAATATATTCATTGAGCTCTTTCAGTAGCTCATAAATGTCACGTTGTCCTGTGATGTCTATGCTTGATGTTGGCTCATCAAGTATAAGTATTTTTGGGTGAGCACACAGAGCTCGTGCTATCATGACACGTTGGCGTTGTCCACCTGAGAGCGAGCCTATCTTTGTTTGTGCATACTCTTGCATTCCCACTTGTTCAAGTGCACCCATAGCACAGGCTATCTCATCTTTTCCATATCCAAAAAGAGGGCGTTTACCATCGACATGCCCCATCAGTACCACTTCGATGACTTTGATGGGGAAGTCTGTATTGACGTTGGTATTTTGTGGTACGTATCCTATCTCTCTTAGGCTATCTTTGGGGTCTGTGCCTAAGATTTTGATACTTCCTTCTTTTGCTTTGTTGATACCAAGCATAAGTTTGAGAAGAGTAGATTTTCCTCCACCATTGGGTCCAATGATAGCAAGGAAGTCTTTCTCTTCTACTGTGAGGTTGATATGCTCTAAAACAGGCTCTTTTTCGTACGAAAAGGAGAGGTCACGTATCTCTATGACATTCATCTATTTTTGTCCTGCAACTGTCTTAGCCATAGTGATGAGATTGTCAGACCAGTTTTCAGCCATTGGGCTTATTTTCACCACTGGAATATGTAGTTCATTGGCAATGACTTTCGCTGAAGCATCAGAAAATTCTGGCTGTGTAATGATGGCAGAGACTTTCTCTTCTTTGGCTTCTTTTATGAGATGTACAAGTTCTCTAGGTTTCGGGCTTTTCCCTTCTACTTCAACAGCTATCTGCTCTAAGTTATAGGCTTTTGCAAAGTAACCCCAGGAAGGATGAAAGACCATAAATTTACGTGAGCCTTTGAGCGTAGAGAGAATCTTTTTTATTTGTTTATCTGTCTTATCTATTTTATCTAAAAAAAGATTTAAATTATTTTCATAGTATTTAGTATTACTAGAGTCTATTGTACTTAGAGCCTTATAGATATTCTGAGCTATAACCTTTACATTGGCAGGAGATGTCCAGATATGAGGGTCTTTACCGTCATGTTTGTCATGAGTCTCATGTGCATAATGTCCATGTGCCATTTCTATCTTCGTTACACCATCAGCAAGGTCTATAATCTGCATCTTCTCATTAAGACTCTGAAACTTAGGCAACCAGACATGTTCAAACTCAACATCTATAGCAAAATAGAGATCTGCCTTAGCTATGGCTGTCATCTGTGAAGGTTTAGGCTCATAGGTATGTGGTGAGTTCCCCACCTGAACCATAAGTGAGACATCTACCTTGTCTCCTCCTATGGCTTTGACAAAGGTTACCTCTGGTGCGATGCTGACCACAGCGTTAATATTAGAAAATATGTATGTTGTTGATAATAGTAATATTGTAATGATTTTTTTCATAATGAGATTATAGCGAAATTGTGATAATCATGGGGTATAATTGTTTTTATGTTATTAAAAGGGAAAATTATGGACAACAATATAAGAAACTTTCTCAAAGAGAGTTTGCTATATTTTAAAGATTATGGATATAACGCATATCTTGAAAAATATGCATGTGATAAAAAAGAGATTCTCTTATTTGCGAAGAAACTTCATACTACTATAGATTATCGTGGAATTGAAGAACGTAGAAAAGAACTTTTTGAGCATTTGTCAAGAGAGTTAGAGAAGAAAAATTTTGATATTAAGCAAATTTCTATTGATGAGATAGAACTTGAGAAAAAAGATGTAGGTGGCTTGATGATATATAAATCAGAAGTCAAGGTTTCTACAGCAGAGCATATAGCTATTTTTAACATTGGAGGTATTACTGAGTATGATGGCAAACTCTTATCTGATGGGATACTTGATTTAGAGAATATCTCTTCTCTTTCTCCACGTAAATATATTGTAACAGATGATACAAATATATATTCTGCCTTGCAAACTTTTGATAAAGCCTCTAAGCGTTCTGATGATGCTCATTTTGAGCACATAGCTCGGAAGACAGGAACATTAGAAGAGATTGATAAAACGGCTAAAAAGCTTGATATTGTTTTTCCTCCTGTACTTGTTAACTATTGGTCTGAGTACTCAAATGGAAATAAAAATAAAAACAATCTAATGCTTGAAGTTTTTCCTTATCAAAATATTATGGGAATTACAGATTTTTTTAATTATATTTGGAAAGAGTATTACGGTGTAGACGAGATAGATGTTTATAGTCACGAAGATATGTATACACCATACACTCAAGAACAAAAGCTATTAGTAGATGAGATGAATAAGAAATTCTTTGTTTTTGCTGCTGATTGGGAAGATACTTTTATGGAAATACTAGTTTTTGATAAGTCTCACAATGCTTACGGTTTTATATTTGACCAAGACTTGATTGCTTATCCCTATATTGAAGGTTTACACAAAGGCATGTATAAAAAGCATAAAGATATAAATAGTTTTTTTGCTGAGTATATTAATTTGAAAATTGCATATGAAATTGATGATGAAAATGTTTCTGTTTTGGATTTTTTTGAGGAAAAAGATAGAGTATAGTTGGTTACTTAACTATAAAACCTAAAAAATACTATACAAATAAGGAAAAAAAATGACAAAAGAATTTTTAGAAAAAGAGTTTAAAAAGATGAAAGCCTATATCTATAAATGGCAAAAAAAAGATAAAGGTGAGTGGTTTCCTAATGCACAAGGAGAGGGAAGTGAAAAGGAAAATATTGATGAATATATAGAAGATATATTTAATGATACAAAAAATGAAATAAAATATTTATCTCTATATTTTAAAGATATGGCTTTTTGGAAAATGAATCAAGCTCAATATGCGCTACTCTATAAAGAAGACCAAGATGAATTTTACAAGTTATTTTCAGAATCTGCAGAATATGCGTATTTGGAATTACTCATAAAGAAAAAAAGAGTCTTCTATTTAGGCATGTCTTCTGTAGGTTTTACATTAGCACTACAATGCCTATTAAAGAATGAAGCCAAATATAAAGTAGTTGCGGAAGCTATGCTCTATTCAATAAATAATTATATACCAGAGAAACATGATAAACAAGGTGTCGGTATCATTATAAGTAATGGAAATGATGATATTGTATCTGCATGGTTTATGCTTGACCTTTACTGTTTAGCATATGAAAAAAGTTATGATAAAAATAAGGCTAATTTGCCTAAAAACTATACCCCTTATGATGAAGTGTTAAAAGCGTGGGATACTACTGATTTGCAAAAGGTAGACCAACTGGTCTATAAATTATGTGAAATACATATTTTAAAAGGCATAAGATCGGGAGATATGGATAAAGATTGGTCTCAAGAATTTGCTCATAATGAGCAAATTCTTTTCCCATTTGAGATACAAGTATGGCTTACTTTGAGAGAAATGAAAGGTTTAAAAAACCCTACAAAATTTACACATTACTTTATGCAAGAACCACTAGCAAAAGCTTTTCCTTTACATAAAATTTTACCTTTACCAAATATTCCTCATATCGAGTTATTGAAAATAGAATATCCTGAGTTATATGAACAATATCTAAGTGAGAGAAAAAATGGATAAAAGACTTTTAAACAGCTTTAAGTTACAAGCAAAAAAAGAGAAGTTTTCTAAAGATAGTATAAAACGTTTAGAAAAATATTTTTCTATTTCTTTAGATAAAGAATATAAAGATTTTTTACTTAATTTTGGTTCAGTAACCATAGAAGCAGGTTATCCAGATAGTTTTTTGGTAAAGTATGAAAAAGAAGATAGAACAGAAGATATATTGAATTTCTTATCTGAAAAAGAGATAATTGAAGCTTACACAATTTTACGTACAGTCAATATTTATGAAGGAGAAGCCCAAATTCCTGATTATTTTATACCTATTGCACATACAAATGAACCTTTTCTTAGAAATTATATTTTATTGCATAAAAAAGAAGGTACAGTATGGCTTACCATAGAAGATGAAAGTCTAGAAAGTAAACCAGAAACTTTTGGCTGGATTGCAAATGGAGTTTCTGAATTTCTAAATAAGATAGAGATGTATACTAAAACAGGAGTATTAACTAATAAACAAGCAATTTCAGCTAAGAATAGCATCGTATTACCCGAGGACTTCATGAAATAATATCTCAAGAAAATCTACCAAACAATTAAGGAATACTAATTTGAAAATAAAATAAAAAACCTACCCTGAAAGGGCAGGTTTTGGTTACCCCTTGAAGGGGATACAATGCCTTTCACCTAAAAGGTGTCAGGATAACTGTACTTCCCTATTTTAATTTAGAACAATCTTTGCTGTTCCACTCTTCTCTCATTATCTTCTTGATATTTTACGTACTTACGTATCATCTCTCCATCTAGCCCTACTGTATCAACACAGTAGCCTTTTGCCCAAAATTGATTTCCCCAATAGGGCTTTTGTCTCAACTTTTTATATTTATTGAGTATTCGTATTGCTACTCTTCCTTTCATTTGTCCAACATAAGATGATATTGATATTTTTGGTGGTATCATTACCAACAAATGTA
>JALXBG010000015.1 GCA_026991605.1 Sulfurovum sp. | reverse complement strand
TCGTGACACCTACAAACTAAAAGAGATGCCTACGCAGATATTTTTTAATGCGTTAGGAGAAGAGGTGTTTCGGCATACAGGGGCGTATAAGAAGCCTGTGCTTGATATTATTTTGAAGAAGTGGGGGTTTGTATAGCTAGTATCACAGCTCCAGCTGTGATACTTTTTATCGGTATATTAGGTTGACATATAAATTAGATCCGGATAGGGAATAACGAAGCTCAAGCTTCGTTACGAGTTAAATTAGGTAAATTAATATAAATTATATCCTCTAGCTTTAATTTTATATTTTTCAATTAATAGTCCTTCTTTATTATTTGTTATATCAAATAAATATACCGTGAAGAATTTCTCACTGGCTTTTGCTCTCAACTTATATATATGATTTGCTTTTAAAATTACTTTAATTATTCCTTCTGCACCATTATTTGCAGTATTGCCCGAAACGGATACCATATGCTCTCCTGGACTAATATTGATTGGTTCTAAAGAACCTAAAGCACTTTTTCCATCAACACTAGTAATTAGTATATTTGCATCAGTGCCAAATGTTATTTTAAAAAAGTTGGCAAATGTTCCATCAATTGTTGCAGCATCGTTTTTTGTATATAAACTATATGCAGGTCCTTTAGTGACACATCCAAATAAACTAAATAAAGTCATAAATATTAAAAATAATTTAAAAAATTTCACTTTTATCCCTATATATTTTTTTAAATTCTAACACATTAATTCTAAAAACAATACCTAACCAAAATTACGCTAAAATCGCGTTAATATTATTGTAAAGGCTGTAACATGGCAAAAAGAACAATCAAAAAAGCAGTACTCGCTTACTCTGGTGGGCTTGATACGAGTATTATCCTTAAGTGGTTACAAGATGAGTATGAGTGTGAGGTAGTAACTTTTACTGCTGACCTTGGGCAGGGTGAAGAGGTAGAACCTGCACGTCAGAAGGCGTTAGCTATGGGGATAAAAGAAGAGAATATCTTTATTTTAGACCTACGTGAAGAGTTTGTAAAAGACTTTGTCTTTCCTATGTTTAGAGCAAACGCTATTTATGAGGGTGAGTATCTGTTAGGTACGTCTATTGCACGTCCACTTATCTCTAAAAAGCAGATAGAGATAGCCCACCAAACAGGTGCAGATGCAGTGAGTCATGGGGCTACAGGAAAAGGAAATGACCAGGTACGTTTTGAACTTGGATATCTTGCACTTGACCCAGACATCGCGGTCATTGCACCTTGGAGAGAGTGGGACTTAAACTCACGTACAAAACTTCTTGAGTATGCTAAACAACATGGTATAGACATTGATGGTAAAGGACAAGCGAAGCCTTACTCTATGGATGCAAACTTACTTCATATCTCTTATGAGGGTGAATGGTTAGAAAACCCATACAATGAACCAGAAGATGACATGTGGTTATGGTCAGTCAAGCCTGAAGATGCACCAGATGAAGCTGAGTACATTACGATTAGCTATAAAAATGGTGATCCAGTTGCTATCAACGATGAAGAGATGAGCCCAGCTACTATACTCACAAAACTTAACGAATATGGTAATAAACATGGTATAGGGCGCATTGATATCGTAGAAAATCGTATGGTAGGGATGAAAGCCCGTGGTTGTTATGAGACTCCAGGTGGTACTATCATGCTTAAAGCACACCGTGCCATTGAGTCTATCACCCTAGATAGAGAAGAAGCACACATGAAAGATGAGCTTATGCCTAAGTATGCAAAACTTATCTACAACGGTTTATGGTGGTCTCCAGAGCGTCGTATGCTACAAGCTGCTATAGATGCAACACAGGACCAAGTACAGGGTGACGTAAAATTGAAACTTTACAAAGGAAGCATGATTGTAGTGGGTCGTCGTTCAGACAAAACACTATACTCTGAAGAACATTCTACCTTTGAGGCAGATGATGTGTATAACCAAAAAGATGCAGAAGGCTTCATTAGACTTAATGCACTTCGTTTTATCATCGAAGGCAAAAAGCAACCAGAGCGTATTGCATCTTTAGTAGGCGATGTTGACGATGTTGAGGTTTGTCGTATAGAAACAGGTTCATTTACTATTTGTCAGCGTATTAAGAAGTTTTTTGGCTTTGCTAAGAAAGAGCTTCCTGCTAAGGCTGGGAAAGAATATATAAAAGAGAAATAATCTTTTTTTCTCTTTTCTTGTTCCCATGTTTTGCGTAGGAATTTCTTTGAAATTAATCTAGTAGTTCTTCCATTTCTTTTAAAACTCTTGATGGAGAAAAGTTTATGACTGACTCTCTACTAATGAAGCTTGGTATGATTTCCAGTAAAACATAGATAAATCCTATCATTGGATAAAAGGCATAGTATTCTGCTTTAAAGTCTTTAAACTTATAGCGTGTAATAAACCACTCTTTGGCACTCTTGGCACCTGAGTCATAGAGCAAGACTTCCATAGCAAAGATGGTACCCCAAGCGATGTAGGTGAGTAATACCACGATAATCGCTCCGAGTATGCCAAACATGGTGATGACAACTGCGAGGAATACTGCCATGTAAATGGCAAAGGATGAAAAGCCTAAGGTGGCAAAGATAGCTAACGTAGAAACGATGAAAAGTACTCCACCAAAAAGAAAGAAAAGCTCTAGCCAACCTCTTTGCTCTTGGAAAGTGGGGCTAAAGTATGCACCAAGAAGGGTTACTGCGAAGATACTTAAAATAATGAGGGCGAGAGAACGATACTCTTGCATGTCTATTTCCTTTAATCAATCTCGTATAACTTAATAAGACTTTTTACATCAGCCTTACGACCCAACCACTCTTGGTAAAGCTCTGACATCTCTTTGGCTCCGCCGTTAGCGAGTATATACTCTTTATACCCCTTTGCAGCCTCTTTGTCAAATCCTGATTCTTCATCTAAACATGAGAAGAAGGCATCTGCACTAAGCACCTCTGCCCATTTGTAAGAGTAGTACCCTGCTGCATATCCTCCTGCAAAAATATGTGCAAATCCATGTTGGAATTTGTTGTATTTTGGTGCAGGGAGTAAAGAGGTTTTTTCTCGTATGCCATCGAGTAATGCCTGTACCTCGTCACCTTGGTAGAAACCTTGATGGAGTTTAAAGTCAAAGAGTGAAAACTCTACTTGACGTAAGATGCCTAGGGCTGCTTGGTAGTTTTTGGTCTCTTTTATTTTCGCCATGAGCTCCTCTGAGATAGGCTCACCACTTTCGTAGTGAAAAGCAAAACGTTTTAATATGGCAGCTTCATAGGCAAAGTTCTCTAAAAATTGAGAAGGAAACTCTACGACATCCCAAGCCACACCGTTGATGCCACTCACCGAGCGCTCTTTACATTTACCAAAAAGGTGATGAATGGCATGTCCCATTTCATGGAAAAGCGTCACTACATCGTCATGACGTAGTAGTGATGGAGTAGTCTTAGTGGTAGGCGAGAAATTACATACGACAAATGCAGAGGCAAGGTGTGTCTTTCCTTCACTATCAATATAGTGTGTCTCCCAGTCATTCATCCATGCTCCACCACGTTTCTCTTTACGTGCTTCAAGGTCGAAGTAAATGCGACCACTTAGTTTTCCATTATCAAAGATGTCAAAGGGTTTGACACATTCATGCCATGTAGGTACATCGGCTGGTTTAAATGTCACGTCAAAGAGTTCAGAGACGATGTCAAGTAGTCCGTTTAGGACTTTTTCTTGGACAAAGTAAGGTTTGGTCATCGTGTCATCAAAGTCAAATTTTTCTTTTTTGAGTTTTTCTGAGTAGTAGCCAACATCATACCCAGCCAAGTCTTTAATAGCATCTGAATTTTGGGCAAAAGCTTTGAGCTCTGCTAGTTCATTTTCGGCTTGTGGAAGCGCTGCGTCAGCCAAGTCATTCAGAAAGGTAATGACATCTTCTTCTTTGCTCGCATCTCTCGTCTCAAGTGCATACTGTGCGTAACTGTCAAAGCCAAGCAGTTTGGCTTTTTCATTTTTAAGTGCTAGTATCTGGTCAATGACTTCTGCATTTTCTGGCGCTCTTGTACTGTAAGCTTTTGAGAGCTCTTTTCTGTACTCACGATTTGGTCCATAGGTCATGTAGGCTAAGTAACTAGGGATTTGCAGTGTAAACTTATAGACTGTTTTCCCCTCTACCTCTTCTTTGGCTGCATCGATATCGGACTGAGGCATACCTTCTACATCTTTTGCATCTCTTATGATGAGTTCATAGGCATTGGTAGCATCAAGCAGGTTTTGAGAGAAGTTGTTTGAGAGTTCGGAAAGTTTTAGACTTATCTCCTCCATACGTTTTTTCTCTGCTTCAGGGAGATTGACACCAGAGAGAACAAAGTCTCTAATGTCATGAGAGACTACTGTTTTGGCTTCATCTGACTCTGTCTTGATTTGTTCTATTTTTTTAAACAGCTCAACATTTTGTGCCATTTCTGAACCAAACTTAGAAAGCAGTGGAAGTGACTCTTCATAAGCCTTTTGCGTCTCTTCTGAGTTCATCACCGAATTGAGGTGTGAAAGAGGGGTAAAGAAAAGCCCTAGTTCTTCATTTAAATCTTGTAGAGGTTTGAGTACTTTTTGGTAGCTTGTGTCGTTTGATTTTGTAATATTATCAATAACCTTACGTTGTTGGTTTAAAAGGCTATCAAGTTCTTTGGGGAAGTGTGTTAAATTGTCTATGTGAAAGTTTTGAAACATGGTAAATGGTTATCCGTTTATTTATTTTTTATGATTGTAACATCTATTAGTAAACTTTAGATAAAATATCTACAATTTATATTAGGTTAGGAGATAGAATGAAAGTTTTATTAATAAAAGACGTTAAAACACTTGGTAAAGCAGGTGAAATCAAAGAAGTAAAAGATGGTTACGGTCAAAACTTCTTAATAGGAAAAGGTCTAGCAAAATTAGCGACACCAGATGTAGTAGAAAATTGGAAAGCAGAACAAGAGCGTATGGCTCAAGAGCTTAAAGATGAACTTACACGTCTTGAAGCAGAGAAAATCACACTAGAAGCCAGTGAGATTAAGATAGAAAAGCAGTCTGCTCCTGTGGGTATCAAAGGTTCAGTAGGAAATGCAGATATTTCTACAGCTATTGCTGAACAACTTAACATTGAGTTAGATAAAAAGCATATCAACCTCAAAAAAGCACTCAAGTCTACAGGCATTCATGAAGTAGATGCAAAATTGGGACATGGTATTCACGCAAAACTTAAAGTCAATGTGGTAGCGGTGTAATGTTTCACGCAACTACGATACTTGGGTATAAAGCAGATGGTAAAGCTGTTATCGGTGGTGATGGACAGGTAAGTTTTGGTGATACTGTACTTAAAGGCAATGCTACAAAAATACGTACACTCCATGATGGCAAGGTACTTGCTGGTTTTGCCGGAAGTACGGCAGATGCGTTTAACCTTTTTGATATGTTTGAAACGATACTTGCAGAAAAAAAAGGTGACTTGTTTAAATCAGTCATAGGATTTTCTAAAATGTGGCGAAAAGACAAACACTTACGTCAACTTGAGGCGATGATGATAGTACTTAACCAAGAGCATATTTTTATACTCTCAGGTACTGGTGATGTGGTGGAGCCTGAAGATGGAAAGATAGCAGCGATTGGATCTGGTGGAAACTATGCTATTTCAGCTGCACGAGCACTGGATAGACATGCAAACCTAGAGCCTAAAGATCTTGTGAAAAAATCACTTGAAATTGCAGGTGATATCTGTATTTATACAAATAAAAATATTAAACTGTTGGAATTGTAGTGTAGGGTGGGTTTTCTAACCCACCTTTAAAGTTGTGGTGGGTTAGAAAACCCACCCTACAGAATTAAGGAAAAATAAATTTGGATAATTTAACCCCAAAAGAGATAGTGACCTATCTAGATAAGTATGTCATTGGACAAAATGATGCAAAAAAGACTATAGCAGTGGCATTGAGAAACCGTTATCGACGTATGCAATTAAGTGAAGATATGCAACAAGATGTTACCCCTAAGAATATATTGATGATAGGTAGCACAGGTGTGGGTAAAACAGAAATAGCCAGACGTTTGGCAAAGATGATGAATTTACCTTTCATTAAAGTAGAAGCGAGTAAATATACAGAAGTTGGATTTGTTGGGCGTGATGTTGAGTCTATGATACGTGACTTGGCAGCAACATCTATGCAGATAGTACGTGAATCTGAAAACGAGAAGAACAAAGAGAAGATAGCAAACTATATAGAGAATAAGATTATAGAAAAACTTCTTCCACCACTTCCTACTGGAGCGAGTGAGCAGAAAAAAGCTGAGTACGATGCAAGTTTTGTTCGTATGCAAGAGAAGTTTGCTAAAGGTGAGCTTGATTATTTGAAAGTAAAGGTGACATTGCCTAACAATCCTCAAATGCCAGAAGATGGTTTACCTCCTCAGATGATACAAGTACAAGAGAGCATTGTCAAAGTTCTTGGTGGCATGGGTAAAAAAGGACCTGAGAAAGAAGTTACGGTCAAAGATGCTAAGAAAATCTTAGAACAAGAAGCAAGTGAAGAGTTACTTGATGAAGAAGCATTGAAAGCTTTAGCACTTGAAAAAGTAGAGAAGGGTGGCATTGTCTTTTTGGATGAGATAGACAAGGTAGCCGTCTCAGCCAACTCACAGGGGAGACAAGACCCAAGTAAAGAGGGTGTACAACGTGATTTACTTCCTATTGTAGAAGGTTCCACAGTACATACAAAACTTGGTATGGTAAAAACAGACCATATCTTGTTCATCGCTGCTGGTGCCTTTCATGTCTCAAAGCCCAGTGATTTAATGCCAGAGCTTCAAGGACGTTTTCCTTTACGTGTGGAGCTTGATAGTTTAGATGAAGAGACTCTCTATCGTATCTTGACTGAGCCAAATAATTCACTTATCAAACAGTATGAAGCACTATTGAAAATAGAAGATGTTGCACTTGTGTTTGATGAGTCTGCGTTAAGAGCTATTGCTGCTTACTCTTTACAGGCGAATGAAAAAACGGAAGATATTGGTGCGAGACGTCTGCATACAGTGATGGAACGTATTTTGGAAGAAATAAGTTTTTCTGCGGATGAACACAGTGGGGAGACAATAGTAGTAGATGAATCTCTCGTTAAAGAGAAGATAGGCGATGTGGTAGAAGATGAAGATACTACACGCTACATACTATAATAGAATGTACTAGAGCTAAGTTCTTGTAACTACGCTAACGCTGAGTTCACTTTAGCAGTGGGCTCAAGTGACTAGTCACTTTAAGGAAAAAAATGTTTGAACACGGAAAAGAAGAGATAGATACCAAAGCTGGATTCGTTGCTGTTGTAGGACGTCCTAATGCGGGGAAAAGTACACTACTTAACCATGTGGTAGGTGAGAAACTTGCTATGGTCTCAAAGAAGGCACAGGCAACACGTAAGCGTATGAACATTATTGTGATGCATGAAGATATGTATGGTAAAGAGTCTCAGATTATCTTTGTGGATACCCCTGGGATTCATGAGAAAGAGAAACTCCTCAATCAGTTTATGATGGATGAGGTCATGAAGGCCATTGGTGATGCAGATTTGATTGTTTTTCTTGCACCTATTACAGATAAACTTACAGAATATGAAAAGTTTTTAAAAATGTCTGAACGCAAGGGAACTAAACATATTGTTCTTTTAACTAAAATGGATCATGTTAAACAAGAAGATATTCTTCGTAAGTTGGGAGAGTATCAAAAGTATCAAGATAGATTTGAAGCCATCATTCCATTTTCAGTCAATAAGAAAGTTGGGAAGCGTCAATTACTCGATGAAATTTCTAAACATCTACCTACTTCACCATTTTTGTTTGACACAGAAATCTTGACAACGGATAATATTCGTGATATTTATAAAGAACTTATTCGAGAGTCTATATTTGAAAACCTTTCTGATGAAATACCGTATGAAAGTGATGTAACCATAGAAAAGATAGATGAAACAGATACTTTAGATACTGTATATGCCACCATAGTGGTTGAAAAAGATACACAAAAAGGAATGATTGTAGGGCAAAAAGGTGAGGGTATCAAACGTGTTGGTAAATTTGCGAGACAACAAATGGAGGTTTTTTCAGGTAAGAAAATATTCTTAGATTTACATGTTTCAGTTAAGAAAGGATGGAGTAAAAACCGTGACGGACTGGAAGAATTTGGGTATATACTTTAAAATATTATAAAATGTCAAAAATATTTTATGTTAAAATACCTTTGTAAAGCCCTAAAAATAGGGGGGATATAAATAAAATAAAAATGAATAATAAAAAAAAGTTATAGTTTTTTGAAACTTTTCTACTTTAGTAAGATACTTTTAATATTATAACATATATAATTGTTTAACAAACAAGGAAGTTTAGAAATGTTTTTGAAAAAAAGTTCGTCAAAACCGACCATAAAAAATATTATTACGCTTAATGTCTTTTCTAAGAAAAGTTATATTTTTAAAGATGATACTTTTCAGCCTTTAAAAAAGCTCACATATAATACAGCTAATTTTATTACTTCGTATATTAGTAATAAAGATCTTATTACTACAAAAGTCAGCATAAGCCGTAGTATTCCAGAAGAAGATATAGCGGATATACTTGATATCAAAGCCTATGAAGAATTAGGGCTTGATCAAGCAAACAGTTATGTTATATCCTCTTAT
>JALXBG010000014.1 GCA_026991605.1 Sulfurovum sp. | reverse complement strand
TCGTATGGTCAGTCATTTTAAAATTGAATTTTTTGGCAATAGCTTCTTGTCGTTCTTCGATGACATCGTCAAAAAATTCAATAATCTCACCACATTTGGTACAGATAAGGTGGTCATGGTGCTTTTTTAGCCCCAATTCATACTTTTTGCCCTGTACCCCAAATGAGATAGACGAGGCTATCTGTGATGTCTCAAGTAAGGCCAATGTACGATATACTGTAGCGATACCTATATTGATATCAGGATTTTCCTGTTTGAGTAAAGTATAAATATCCTCTGGTGTAAAATGCCCATCATTGTCATACAAAAACTTGAGCACCAGCTCTCTTTGTTTTGTAAACTTGAGAGTATTCTCTTTTAAAAGAGACTGAAATTTTTTTAAAAGCAGAGGATACGCAATCATTCCATAAACCTAATGTGTTGTAGCGTTTGTTTCGGTTACGCTTGTATTGAGCTCTGCTGTGTCTGCTTTTGTTACATCTGTTTTCTCAACGGTAGTAAGCCCAATGCTTGATGTGTCAACGTTAATAAGATAAGAACCTGCTTCTTTGAGGTAAGGGTAAAGTACAGAGTCTTTTACATATTTTTCCAAGTTGTCTTTGACAAGTGTCACATTTGACAGTGCTGTTACAATGAGTGCAAAAATAAGAAAATATTTTCCTCCACCGGCAACAAAACCAAGTAGACGGTTAAGAAAACCCAAACCACTTTGACTGGTAAGTTTAGAGAAAATAGATCCTAAAATAGTAGCACTGAGCCAGATGAGAATAAGAATCGCCAGAAAGCCAATCAGCGTTAAGAGAGATTGATTTTCCAGATGAAAAAAGTTTTTATCGATGAAAGCAGCAGCATCTGACGCAAGGCGTGAAGCAAAGTATACACCAGCAATAAGCCCTACAAGACCAAATGCTTCTTTAATAAACCCTTGCATAAATCCTTTAATCCCCAAGATTAAGACAATGGCTGCAATGGTAACATCAAAGTAGTTAAAATCCATCATTGAAAAGTTTTCCATCTATTTTCTCCCTGTGTTATACTATTTTTTCGTATTGTATCTATAAATATGTCTAAAAATGCTTTAGGCTATCGTTTAATGTAGTACGGCTTTTGAAATTTCTTCTGGTTTATTTGCATACTGTAGGGCCATATCTCTCGAAATCTTTCCCTCTTTAAGAAACTTAAGAAGTGCCTGCGTTTGTGTTTGCATACCTGAATCACCTTGTCCAAGTTGCATTTGTGAATAAATTTGGTGTACTTTATCTTCACGAATGAGGTTAGATATGGCATGATTGGTAATAAGTATCTCAGATGCTGCAACCCTTCCCCCACCAAGTTTAGGTAAAAGTGCCTGTGCGATAACCGCAACCAATGAAGAGGAGATCATTGCTCTAATTTGTGGTTGTTCATCTCCTGTAAATACATCGATAATACGGTTGATGGTACCTGCTGCTGAAGAGGTGTGAAGTGTAGCAAAAACAAGGTGTCCTGTTTCTGCTGCTGTTAAGCCTGCTTCAATAGTCTCTTTATCTCTCATTTCCCCGATAAGGATGATGTCTGGATCTTGACGCATAGCAAACTTTAGTGCTGTGGCAAATGATTTGGTATCTTCACCTACGCCTCTGTGGGAAAAAATACATTTTTTGTTTTGATGGATAAATTCCACCGGATCTTCAACCGTGACAACGTGTTTTTGTTCGGTAAGATTGATCTCATTGAGCATAGCTGCAAGGGTGGTTGATTTACCAGAACCTGTTGGTCCTGTAACCAAGATAAGCCCTTTTTCTCTTTTGATAAGTGACTTATAGACAAGTGGAGCACCTAAATCATCGAGTGATGGTACATCAATAGGAATAATCCTAAATGCTGCTGCTGTGTCACCCAGTGTTTTATAGTAGTTTGCTCTAAATCGACCAATACCTGGAATAAGTAAGGCAAAGTCTAGTTCATCATTCTCTTCAAAATGCTGCTTTTGCTTTTCTGTAATGAGAGAGTAACACATCTCTTCGATGTCCTCACCTGTCATTTTAGGTAAGTTTACAGGTTTAAGTACTCCGTCGAGTCTTATTTGAGGTTCAGTACGTGAAACAAGGTGTAAATCTGATGCACCGTGCGTTACCACAGATTGAAGTAGTTTTTTGATGTCAAAAGCAGCCATATATATCCTTTTATTTGAGGTTTTCTAGATAGTGAGTCTCATTATACCCAACAATCACCTTGTTATCAACAGTAATCACAGGACGTTTAATGAGCATATTTTCTTTCGCAAGCCATGCCTCTTTCTCTTTATCATCGAGGTTCATCTCTTTGAGTTTTAATGTACGATATGTGGTGCCACGGGTATTAAAGAGCGTTTTAATCTCAGTCCCCTTAAGCCATGAGCTAATGGTATCAGTATCTACAGGCATTTCGCGAAAGTCTATGAATTCATAGGGAATATCATGTGCTTTTAAAAACTTAATGGCTTTTCTGACAGAGTCACAGTTCTTGATACCGTAAATTTTCAACATTAGTCAATAATCGCAGGTACAATGAAAAAATCATCTGCACTTTTAGGTGCATGTTTAAAAATCTTCTCAGCAATGTCATTTGGTTGGCGAGGTGTATCTTCTCTTAAAGGTGTTCCTCCATCCAGTGTTGAAAAAGAGGGACTCAATGTATCAGTATTTAACTCATTCAAATTATTGATATAGTTTAATATCCCCGTAAGTTGCGCTTTTACTTCTTCTTTTTTACTCTCATCAATACGAAGATGTGAAAGTTTCTCTAATTTTGCTAAAACTGTGTCATCTATTTGCATACTATACCTTATCTGCGACTTTTATGATTTTTCTTATTATATATTAATTTAGTTTAGATATAACTACAATATTAAGATACATAATAAGGATAACACTATGATGCCACAATTGGATATGAATTCACAAGAATTCAAAGATGAACTAGTAAAAACAAAAAAGTTTACAGATAAAGTATGTGAGAGCCAAGGTTGGGTATATAATGTCAATGAAGATGTTAATGAAGGTGTAATCATGGGACTTGCACGGCATAAAATGCTTTTTGGTAAGCGTTTTTGTCCATGTTTTATGGTCGAGCCAGATCCAGCTAAAGAGGGTAAATTCAAAAGTACAGATGACCGTATTTGTCCATGTAAACCAGCAATAGAAAAAGAGATACCTGAATCTGGGGTGTGTCACTGTCAAATCTTCTGTACACCCGAGTATGGAGCAGCGCAAGAGGCATAATCCTCTCCTGTAAGATCTTTAGGTCACCTCTAACAATAGGCAATACTCACAACATCTCTAGCTTTTGTCTAGGCTAGGCACTTTTTTGCAGTCCTAGCCTTAGCTAAGTCAAAAAAGAGTAACGACGCATAGGCGAAAGCTAGTGATGCCCAAAGGGTGGGCTTTACAAACGCAATCTTGCACAAGATATTTACTTCGTCTTAGCTAAGGCTAGGACTCATAAATCTCTTGCACAATCTTACATTTGCAAAACCCATTGTGGGTATTGCCTATTGTTAGAGGTGACCTTTAAATAGATGTTGCAATTCTTCTCATCTTCTAGCGAATATAAGCAAAGTATGTATTAACAGCATATTATAATAATTACTGACTATAATTATCCAATTATTTTACGTCAGGAGACATAATTTGCAAACATTATTACAACAAAACGATATCAATTCAGAAGAACTAGAAAAACTGCTTCAACTTAGAGAAGAAGGAAAAGCAGACTTTATACTTGTTGATGTACGTGAAGATATGGAGTGGAACATGGGGCATATTAAAGGTGCAGATATGTTGAAGCCAACATCTACTTTTCAGCAATGGGCACAAGACTTTTTTAACGAAACCAAAGACAAAACGGTTATCTTTACTTGTCGCACAGGAAGCCGTAGTGCACAGGTACAAAATGTATTTAAACAAAATGGACATGACAAAACAATCAACCATTACGGTGGCATAGTAACCTACCGTGGAGAGATTGAAAAATAATCGAACTTTTTAAACCACTATAATTATATAGTGGTTTATTGTTACCTCTTATACTAAGCACAATCTTCCTATAATAACAACAAAATAATCAATAAAATGAGAACATGATGAACGTCGTTGACCTTTTACTTAAACTTCTGAGCTACAAATCTTTAACCCCTAATGATGCAGGATCTCTGAAATTTATAGAAGAGTATCTTGATGGATTTGAAGCAACCTATGTAAACAAAGAAGGGGTAAAAAACCTTTTTCTAAGTAAAAAATTTGGCGAAGGAGATCATCTGTGCTTTGCTGGGCATGTAGATGTTGTACCTGCTGGAGATAATTGGGATACGAATCCTTTTGTACCTGTGATAAAAGAAGGCAAGATTTATGCACGTGGTACACAAGATATGAAGTCTGGGGTGGCAGCATTTGTACAAACCTGTAAAGAGGTAGAGAACTTTAACGGACGACTTTCCATTCTGCTAACTTCAGATGAAGAGGGAGATGCCAAGTATGGTACAGTCATCATGCTTGAACACTTAAAAGAGCAGGGGATGTTGCCTGACTACTGTGTTGTAGCTGAGCCAACGTGTGAGACAAAGTTTGGTGATGCCATTAAGATAGGACGACGAGGTTCTATCAATGGATACATTACCATTCAAGGAAAACAGGGGCATGCCGCTTATCCGGAAAAATCCATCAATCCCGTGCATCAAATAGCACCGATACTTGAAAAAATAGCCGGGATAAATCTTGACAATGGTGATGATAATTTTGCACCTTCACAAATGGTGATTACTGATATACGTGGGGGAATGGAAGTGACCAATGTTACGCCTGGTTCATTAAAACTGATGTTTAATGTGCGTAATTCCACTAAAACTACACAAGAAGATATTAGACTGCATATTGACAAATATTTTCATGATTTGGACTATAGTTTGGAACTCACACAAGGGTCTTACCCTTTTGTGACTACTAGAGATTCTAAAGTAGTTGAAAAATTGATATTGAGTATTTACAATGTCATAAATGTGGAGACAAAACTTTCAACGGCTGGTGGTACAAGTGATGCTCGGTTTATGGGTGCATTTGGTATTGATGTGGTAGAGTTTGGAGTGATTAATGATACAATTCATGCACCAAATGAGCGTACTTCCATAGAAGAGGTAGAAAAACTTTGTGATGTTTTTAGAAATATGGTAAAAAATTTTAATTAAATCAAGGAAATAGCGATGAAGAAATTACTCTTAAGTATTTTTATATTATCTAGCACACTTTTAGCTGCGGATTGGGTTAAAGATATCGATACTGCATTGGAACTGGCAAAAAAAGAACATAAAAATGTGATGGTAATGGTAGAAAGTGAACACTGTAGATGGTGTAAAAAAATGAAAAGTCAAACCCTTACAAATGATGCAGTGAAAAAGCGACTTAAAAATTTTATTGTAGTAAAAGTGATGAGAGAAGATGGTAATGCTATGGCAAAACTTCCACCTGTAGAAGGTGTACCTACAATATTTTTTATGAAAGATAATAAAGCAATTATAGAAGAAGTGGTCGGTTACTTTAATGTAGAAGATTTTATTTCTTATATTAATGACGTGGAAAAGAAGCCAAACTAAACGACTATGCATAATAAGGCAGATGAGTTTATATGATGTACAACAGGCCACACTTTAAAGAGTACGTCATGGCGAGATTGGTGACGATTGCTGTGGCAATTTTTATTCTTTTTACGATTTTACTTTTGTTATTGATTGAAGATAGAGATACTGTACTGTTAGCGGTCATACTTATTGCTTCTGCTTTTAGTATCTTTGTGTATGCTATTTACCGTGGGGCTGACCGTATGCAAAAAGAACTTAGAACCATTAACAAATATCTTTCTCAAATTGATAAAGTAGATAAGATACACTATAAAGCCCGCTTTTTTACTCAAGAGTTTGAAGATATCAACCAAAATCTTATCAAAGTGCTTAAAGCATCTAAAAAACGTGAAGACGACAAACAACGTTACAATGCAAAACTGAAACTGAAAAACAGACAACGTGGAGATATGATCTCAGCCATTGCGCATGAATTTAGAAACCCTATTGCTTCTATTATGGGATATGCGCAGACACTTGAAGATGATAAAGATATTCCTGCACCATTACAAGAGAAGTTTCTTCATAAAATTTATAACAATGGTACAAAAATAGAAGCACTTCTTAGTCGTTTGGTCTTATGGAATAAGTTTGAAAGTGGTGAAGCAACTTTGCATCCCACCTCTTTTGATATCTATGCATTGGCTCAAGAGATAAAAACGACGCTAGAGGAGAAATACCCAAATAGAGTGATTTCAGTCGTGGGTGAAAGCTATAATGTAGAAGGTGATCGTACACTTTTGGACATAGTGATTAAAAATCTTATGGAAAATGCACTGAAGTATTCAAAAGATGAGATTACAGTTAGCATAAACAAGAGTAAAGTTTCTGTCAGCGATAAAGGAGCAGGTATATCCTCTTCAGATATTAGTAAAGTAACAAAAAAGTTTTACCGTTCTGGTACCCATAGTTGGGATAACTCTATGGGATTAGGGCTCTCCATTGTAAAAAGTATACTTACACTACATCATACTAAATTAGAGATTAGCAGTGAAGAAAACAAAGGTTCTACTTTTTCTTTTACTCTGTAATATAGCTCTACTTTTATTTTCTACTATTTCAACTTTAAGAAATATTTTATATTATAAACATCATTATATTTTATGTATAAGAAGCGATATGATACATTATTGCTCTATGATATGATAAATTTCATAAAATAAACACGATTTAACGCAAACTGTAATAATATTAACCTATGCAAAATTAAAATTTGAAAATATTTTAATTGCTTATAGTTACTATAAGTTTAGCTAAATTTAAGGAGGAAGCATGAAATTAGGTTTCTTAGTTGACCTTAACCTATGTATGGGTTGTAAAGGTTGTGAGGTAGCTTGTAAAGTGGAAAATGAAGTACCACTTAGTACGTGGCGTTTACGTGTAAAGTATATTGATATCGGGACATTTCCTGATGCATCAAGATCATTTACGCCATTACGTTGTAACCACTGTGAATCTGCGCCATGTGAGCGTATTTGTCCAGTATCTGCATTGCATTATTTAGAAAACGGGATTGTCAATATTGACAGTGCAAGATGTATTGGTTGTGCAGGATGTATGATGGCATGTCCTTATGGAGCAATCTATATGGATCCAGAGACAAATACAGCTGACAAGTGTACATACTGTGCACACAGAATTGAGTCTGGTATGATGCCGGCATGTGTAGTAGTTTGTCCAGTTCAAGCAAATATCTTTGGTGATATTGAAGATGATAATTCTCATATCTCTCAATACATTATGGAGCATCAAGGTGCAGTACAAGTACGTAAACCTGAGAAAAATACACATCCAACGCATTTTTATGTAGGTGGTGGTAATCAAACATTGAACCCACTTGCACATGAAAGACTTGAAGGGTATGGATTATTTAATAATATAACACACTTGAAACATATTGGAGATCCACACCACGGTGTTCTAGATAGATTCCTTGCACCATTTACTGGACATGAAGAACTAGACAATAAGAGTTTCATGGATTCTGAAAAATCAACTGCAGAATCTCACGAAGAAGAAGGGGGTCACTAAAATGGTAGAAAGTACAATTCACGCAACACAAGCTGTTGTAACACTTGATGTGCCACTTCCAGGAATAATCTGGGGTTGGATGATTACACTGAATATGTGGGCAAAATCAATTGGAACAGGGGTTATTTTAGTCGGAGCATTCTTAGTTTATAGACATAAAAAAGAAGAGATGCCTAACTTAAGATGGATGATGCCTCTTTTAGCATTTGTTTTCCTAAACATTTTCTTATTATTTACACTAACAGACCTTCACCAACCATATAGAATGGTGAACATATTCTTACACCCACACTGGACATCAGCGATTACTGTTGGTGCATGGATGGCTTCATTGTTCTTATTATTGATTACTATTATGTTAGTTATCGGTATTGCAGATGCATTTCCAGGTATACCGTTTAAAGGGTGTGTTCTTACTAAAATGGGTAGAGCTAACTCTGGTCTATATGAAAAAATATTTCCTTTTGTTGTGTTTCTAGCAATTCCTGTAACACTGTATACTGCAATCATTATGGCAGAATCATCTGCAAGAGAATTATGGCAAGCACCTGCTGAAGTCATGCAAATGATGTGGGCAGCATTTATGGCTGGTTCATCAGCGCTTATTTTAACATCAGGAAAATGGAGCAAAGAAGCAAGAAGTGATTTAGCACTTGTACTTGCCATTGCAACATTCTTCTCATTTATAATGTATATGGGTGAGTATTTCTTCTCATTCAAATCAGCTGAAGCAGAAGCAACACTTGCATTTGTACATTCTGGTGGACCATACAATGTAGAGTTCTGGTTTGGTATGGTTCTTGGATTTATTATTCCATTCTTTATTGCTATTGGTAATATGAAGAGTGATAACAAAACGCTACTAAGAGTAGCAGCTATTTTAGCATTGGTAGGACTGTACATGGCAAAAGATGTATGGCTTAAAATTCCACAATTGCTAAACTTGAGTTAAGGAGGAGATATCTATGACAAAATCAATGAAACAAGACAATAACTTTATCGAAGGTAGAAGAAGCTTCCTTAA
>JALXBG010000013.1 GCA_026991605.1 Sulfurovum sp. | reverse complement strand
GCTACTCCATGTGTAACACCTTGTCCCACAACTGCATGTAATAAACTTGAAAGTCCCAATATAGCAATTAAAAATGCGAACACACCTCTTTTTATAATTCGTAACATAGTTTACTCCTTTTTTATTTTGTATACTTAAATATTTAAAACATTCAAGAAAATTATCACTTTGATAATAAATGATTATACTATGGAAATATTAAAAACCAATTTGAGCTTTAATTTCTGTGTGTAATCTACGATCCTAAGGGAATGATAATCCCCCCCCCTTATATCTTTTATGCTACTATATATTCTATTTCAAAAATAAAAAGGAATGTTTTATGAAAACAATATATTTGCTTATGGTAGCTTTTAGCTTTACTTTATTGGGATGTGGTGGAAATAATGACTCTAAGCCAATACAGGATGGCAAAGGAGATATTGATTTAGTCAATTATTTTCCTGTTAAAGATATGAAAAAAGAATTTTCTTCTGGTCACTATGGTCATGAACACTTTGGGTCTGAAGGCTATCAAGAGATTACTGTTGAAGTCAATAAAGTAAATATTGAGCAACATGCATACAGCCTTGATGGTTATTCTGGTGAGATTATTCAAATGAGATCAATCACATATGATGATATGAATATTAGAAACTTTTTTGAAGGTCAAATTATAGAACCGTATACATCCAATTAAACCTATAGACATATAGACCTCAATGAACTTATAAGCAAGGGAAAAGATACGTCTACATCAACTATTCATTATAATTCTGGGTTGTTAAATATAGGAACAATGTTGACAGCAACATCTCATGAATGCTTTTACAAAAATATTGTGCATTCTATTAAAGATAGGAATGGAAATGTCATTGAAGAAAATGGTGATTTTTTAGTAGTAGCCTGTAATGTATCAACAAAAGATACATATACAATAGATCCAGAGTATAGGGAAGTAGATGATAGAAATGGAAAATCTGACTATGATGAAAGCAACTATTTAAGCTATTACAAAAAGGGCGTGGGACTGATTTATGAGAAAAGTACAGATAGAAGCACAATAAAACCATGTAAGAATAAGTCTCAATGTATATATAGTGACATACAATCTGGCTATGTTTATCATGTTAATACGATAGAGTATCAATAAAAGTAGTCGTTTTATAAAAGATAACTGCCCGAATTTAAACGCAGAGTGCAATTTCCACAAGAAGTGTAATAAATTTTGCATTGGGTGTTGAATATACACTTTTTAGATTTCTAAGTTCTAATCTATTGTCACTAAAAGATCATCTAATTCATCTCTTATTGCTTTACACCAAAATTTACGGCAACGATGAGACTAGATAAGTTTTACCAAAGTTTGATTAGCTAGAATAACACAAATTTAATATTAGGAATATAATTATGGCAATTGAAGCACAAAACTCTGTTGTAGGCATTGAGTACGAAGTAAAAGAAGCAGGAACTGACGCAGTAGTAGACACAAACAAAGGTGGTCAGCCACTAGAGTTTATCATGGGAAAAGGTCAGATTATTCCTGGTCTTGAAAAGGCACTTGTTGGTATGAACGAGGGTGAAAGCGGAGACATTATGGTTAAAGCTGAAGATGCATATGGTGATGTAAACCCAGAAGCAATGCAAACACTTCCAAAAGAACAATTTGAAGGTGTAGACCTTGTAGAAGGTATGACACTTTATGGTCAAGGTGAAGATGGTCAAACTGTTCAAGTAACAGTAAAATCATTTGATGACAAAGAAGTAAATGTAGACTTTAACCACCCATTGGCTGGTAAAGACTTGATGTTCTCTGTAACTGTACTTAGCGAAAGAGCTGCAACAGAAGATGAAATCTCTTCAGGTGTTGTTGGTGGCGCTGCTGAAGGTGAATCATGTGGTACAGGCTGCGGCTGCCACTAATTTTCGTTCAATTTAGCATCATCTTTGCATAAAAGATTGATGCTTCATTCGGTCACGTACTTAAATGTACGCTTCCTCTCTACACATCAACCTTTTACACAAATCTAATACTAACTAGAACGAAACAGCTATTTCATTAATATCTTTTACTAATTTCATAAAAAATATGACAATTTGGCATATTTTTATATCTTATTACAAATTCTAACTATAATACCACTATGACAAACTATACAACACTGCAAATACAATCTATAGCTTTACTTGTACTCTTTTTATTGGTCTTTCTTTACCAGATACGAAGATTTTTTAAAAGTTTTAAAAATAGGTCTTTACTTAAACGTAATAGAACACTTAAAAAGCTAAAACGACTTTCATGGGATGATTTTGAACTTTTGAGTATGGAACTTTTTTCTAAGATGGGATGGGAAGTCACTGGTAATGAAAAAAAGGGTGCTGATGGTGGGGTAGATATCTGGATGCAGAAAAAATCATGGAGGAAAAAAAATATCTCTGCTATTGGTCAATGTAAACGTTATGATGATGCGCTTGTTACCATTAAAGTCATTCGCGAGATGTATGGGCTAATGCATGAGTATAATGTTGATGAAGTCTATGTCATCACAAGTAGCCGTTTTACGAAAGAGTGCTATCCTTTTGTCGAAGGAAAACTTATGACATTGATAGACGGTGAGAGACTAGTAAAACTGATATCTAAATATAGTTAAGAAAGATATTTATTAAGATTTCACAGTATAATGATTGTATGAAATATACAATTGATAAAATTCCATTATCGGAAATGAGCTATGATACATTTGTGACACTGTATTTACTCCCTGAAAAACCACTCATCATTACAGGAGTAGATAGTGCTCATGCAAATGGAATTACAAGTGAACATGTAAAAAATCTTTTTCAAGATGAGTCAAAAAAAAGTATTGGTTGGTATGAGGCACCTCTAAGTCCTAGCGATAAAACAATCCCTTCTTTTCTTCATGATGTTCTTGCACGAGAAGATATGTCAGTAAGACCTTTACCTATGCGCCTTTTTATGCAACCTAATGGACATAAAACCCTTTATCATTATGATGGGAACAGCTTACATGGGTTTAACCTACAAATGAAAGGGAAAAAACGTTGGTGCCTCATTTCTCCACATACTCCACTTACTTCTGCGCCATTGATGTTTGTGTCACTGGTCGGCAAAAATTTTGTGCCAGATGCAGATATCTATGATTATTATGAGTTTGAAACAGTAGCCGGAGAAATGCTTTTTTTACCACGGTACTGGATACATAGTGTGTCTACACAAGCAGAAGAAAATATTAATTATAATTGGGTGGTGACACCTACTTTCCCCCATAAAACTTCTCCTTTGGGACGTCGAGAGAGTGAGTTACTTTTTTTACGTAAAAAAATCCCTTTTCTGAACCGATTTTTAGTTGATTCTTATGGTGAATATGGTGGTGCAGGGGAATCCATCGTTGAAGAATACATTAAAGATGTAGGATACATGCGCATGTGTACTCGTATATGTAAAGAGATAAGTACACTTCCAAAGACGCTTTTTTTAATGAATGAAATTAAATCTATGGCTTCTAAATTTGAAGAAAATAATTTTAAAGTCTAGGTATTATGGGTTATAAATTTCAAAATCTTCTTTACTGACACCACAGTCTGGACATTCCCAATCATCAGGGATATCTTCAAAGGCAGTACCTGGTGCAATCCCACTGTCTGGGTCACCCAGCTCGGGGTCATAAATATACTCACAAACGGTACAAATGTACTTTTGACTCATCTTAAACTCCTTTAGGTAAAATGTTATACTTATTTTATACAACAAAAGGACGCGTATGTCAATCAAGTGTGCATTTTTATTTCCAGGTCAAGGGTCACAATCTACAGGAATGGGGCAAGATTTTTTCAACAATTCAGACGTAGCAAAGCAAATGCTTACTGAGGCAAGTGCCAGAACAGGGATAGATTTTGAGAATCTTCTTTTTGAAGAAAATGACAATTTGGGTAAAACAGAGTTTACGCAACCGGCTATCTTGCTTGTAGGGGCTATGGCACATAAACTCTTTACAGATGCAACAAACATTACACCGGCACTTACTATGGGACACTCTTTGGGTGAATTTACTGCACTTGTAGCTGCTGGGGCATTGGACGCAGTCGATGCAGTAGAACTTGTAAACCTTAGAGGTCAACTTATGGCAGAGGCATGTTCTAAACAAGAAGTTGGGATGATGGTATCACTAGGGCTTTCTGATGAAGCGGTAGAAGAGCTATGTGCGACACAAAGAGATGCTGGACTTCAAGTATGGGCAGTGAATTATAATGCCGATGGGCAGATAGTCATCGCAGGGATTAAAAAAGATTTAGAGTTACTTGCTCCGATGGTAAAAGAAGCTGGGGCAAAAAGAGCGATGTTGCTTGATATGTCTGTGGCATCTCACTGTCCACTGCTTGAGTCTGCATCTGCACCACTTGAAGCAAAACTTCAAGAGATGTTAAAAGATAACTTTATCGCACCGGTGATTTCTAATGTTACAGCAAAAGCATATAACACTAAAGCAGAAGCATTAGAATTACTTCCTCAACAACTTGTGAAACCTGTACTTTATAAACATTCTATGGCTAACATCGATGATGAGGTAGATTGTTATATAGAGTTCGGAAATGGTAACGTACTTAAAGGTCTTAACCGTAAGGCTACGAAGAAGCCACATTTTAATGTAAGTGATATGGCTTCTTTGGAAGCTACGATTTTGGAAATTAAGGAACTTTCGTAAGTTTATTTGGTTTCCTTTTAGTTTAACTGTGGTGTTGTTTCTCTTTTCATTTTTTTAGAAAAAACGAAACAAAAAATCGTTGTGGCTCTCGAATCGCTTCGCTTTCAAGGGCGTTCGCCACAATAAGGCACGCTTTGCGTGATTAATGGATGTGGCTTTGCCACGGTGGAAAGGTGTATATGAAAATTGCTATAATGGGGGCTATGCCTGAAGAGGTGGAGCCGATTGTTGCTAAGTTAGATGATTTACAGACGATGACGTATGGTGCAAATACATACTATGAAGGTGTCTATCATGGTCAAGAGGTTGTTGTAGCATATTCTAAAATAGGTAAGGTGTTTGCCACATTGACTGCTACGATGCTAATAGAAAAATTTGGTTGTGATACATTGCTTTTTTCTGGAGTTGCAGGAGCGATATCTGATGAGCTGAAGATAGGAGATCTTATCATTGCAGATGGGTTGTGTCAGCATGATTTGGATATTACAGCTTTTGGGCACCCTTATGGGTTTGTGCCAGAGGGTGAAGTATGTATTCCTACCGATGTAAACCTTAGAAAGATTGCCAAAGAAGTGGCCGCATCAAAAGGGCTGACACTTAGAGAAGGTGTGATAGCCACAGGTGATCAGTTTGTAGCCAATGCAGAACGTAAAGACTGGATAGGTAACACCTTTAGTGCGGATGCTTTAGAGATGGAAGGGGCTTCTGTGGCTGTAGTTTGTTCTGCACTTGAAGTACCTTTTTTCATCTTGCGTGCCATTAGTGACAGTGCAGACATGGATGCAAGTTTTAATTTCGATGAATTTCTTGAAAGTTCTGCTAAAATTAGTGCAGATTTTATTCTTTCAATGGTTGATGCTATAAAATAATTTTTGTAGGGTGGGTATTCTTACCCACCGAATACATTATTTGATATTAATTGGTGGGCAAGAATGCTCACCCTACAGTGGGAACAAATGAATAACGAAGAAGATAACCAAAGACGCTCTAAAGCCAAAACCATCCCCATGAGTAAGAAACTCTTAAAGGTCATAGGTAAGACCAATGCAGAGTTCAAGCTCATAGGCGAAGGTGATAAAATACTTGTGGGGCTTAGTGGGGGAAAAGATTCTTTATCTCTTATCCATGCGATGAAACACATACAACGCCACGCTCCCTTTCGTTTTGAGTTTGAGGCGTGTACTGTCAAGTATGGTATGCCAGATGAACATTATGAATTTCTCACCAAACATTGTGAAGAGTACGAGATAAAACATACGGTCTATGATACGAATATCTTTGATGTTTCTCAAGATACCATACGTGAAAACTCCTCATTTTGTAGCTATTTTTCACGTATGCGAAGAGGTGCACTCTACAGTTTTGCAGAAGAACATGGATTTAATAAACTAGCCCTTGGACACCATTTTGATGACACCGTAGAGAGTTTTTTTATGAACATGTTTTACAACGGAAGTATGAGAGCCTTAGCGCCTATCTATAAAACAAGCAGGGGTGTACACCTTATACGTCCACTCATACAGGTAAGAGAGCGTCAACTGCGTGATTTTGCTACAGAAAACAATCTGCAGATCATTGGGGATGAAGCTTGTCCTGCAATGATGAAAGATGTAAAGATGCCTCACGCAAGGGCTTCAACCAAAACATGGCTTGCAGAAATAGAAGAGAAAAATAAAGATGCCTTTAAGATGTTTAAAGCCTCTTTCAAACATATCCATGATGACACCTTTTTAGACCCAGAGCGTTGGGATAGGGATGATATTTAATGGGTAGTTTTAAAACTATAACCTCGGGTCGCATAGACAAAATACTTGCAAAAGAGCTTGATGTAAGCCGTAACCAAGTTGAGAAACTCATAAAAGATGGGCTTGTCTCAGTCAATGGTAAGGGTGTCTCTAAAACCAGTTTTAAAGTGGTAGAAGGCAATGAGGTAGAGTATGAAATAAAAGAAGCCGAAAAACGTGTAGCACCTCCTATAGACTTTGATGTGGAAGTGTTGTATGAAGATGACTACTTACTTGTGGTCAATAAACCATCGGGACTTGTAGTGCATCCTGCTCCTTCAGTCAAAGAACCTACTCTGGTAGACTGGCTCATTCATAAAGGTATTTCACTCTCCACTATTTCTGGTGAAGAGCGTCATGGTATTGTGCACCGTATTGATAAAGAGACAACGGGTGCCTTGGTAGTGGCAAAGACCAATGAAGCCCATGAAAAGCTTAGTCTCCAGCTTCAGGACAAAAGTATGGGACGCTACTACTTGGCACTGATAGACTGTCCACTCAAAGATGATACCGTGGTAGACAAGCTAATAGGTCGTAACCCTAACAATAGACTAAAAATGGACGCTGTGCCACATGGGAAGACAGCGAAAACAGCGTTTGTGAAGCTGGCACAGACAATCTATGATGTAGAACTCATAGCAGCCAAACTCTTTACAGGACGCACCCATCAGATACGTGTACATCTCAATACTTTAGGGCGTCATATCCTGGGTGATGATTTATATGGATTTAAGACCAAAAGAGATAGAATAGCGCGAGTTAATCTACATGCATATTTGCTATATTTAGTCCATCCTGAAACGGGTGAAAAAATGGAGTTTGTTGCCCCACTTTTTGATGATATGACAGATTATATAACAAAATATTTTGATCAAGAAATTGTTGATAGAAAAATTAATCCTGAAACAATGGGGTCACTTTTTACACACATTTAATGGTTATCTTACAGTTAGAGATTTATAAAAGCAGGGAATATGCCACATTTAAAAGTTAAACCATTTGATACTACAACCATAGAAGATAAAGTTGCACACAGTTCTGTGATGACCTCTTTTGCTACATCGATGACGAGTTCAGATATGGTTATTGGGGTGGAACACAAAGGTGAAGAGTTTCTTCTTCAACTTAAACCTGATGAGAAAGCCTATCTTCTCAAATATGACAAAGTGACACGCCCACTTAAAGTGAATATCTTAAAAGAAGCCTTGGGTATGGTTTCTGAAGCACTAAAGTTAGAAGTACTTTCTTCCAATATTGCACTTTCCAATACTAAAGCAGCACTCTCTTCAGAGTATTTTAAAAAGATAGAAGATTTTGAAAATATTGACTATCCTAAAGAAAAAGTCTCTGTTGAAGTTGGCTTTGGTTCTGGTAGACACCTTTTGTATCAGGCTGAGAAAAATCCAGATACACTCTTTATTGGACTGGAAATTCATACACCTTCTGCGCAACAGGTACTTAAACAGATAGAGTTGCTACAAATCGAAAATATTTGGATAGTGAATTATGATGCAAGACTCTTTTTAGAGATGCTCCCTTCCAATCTTTGTACACAAGTCTTTGTGCATTTTCCTGTTCCTTGGGATAAAAAGCCTCAAAGAAGGGTGATTAGTAAGAGTTTTTTAGCGGAGTCTATGAGAGTTTTACATAAAGAGGGGCGTTTAGAGTTACGTACAGACAGTGACAACTACTTTTGGTACGCTTTAGAGACTTTTTTCTCTGTACCCAAAACAGAGGTAAAAGTACGCAAAAATGAAGCGCTTGAAGTGACATCAAAGTATGAAGCAAGATGGCTGAGACAAGAGAAAGATATCTATGATGTCTATGTTAAATGTACGCAAACATCTGAAGAGAAAGAGAGTAGGCTAGACTTTAATTTTAATGATGTAAAATATACTAAAGGCATAGAAGAACGTTTGCCTAAAAAAGCACTTGTCTTTGATGGTTATTTTGTACATTTTGAACGTATATTTAAACAGGTAGATGGTAGTTTGTTTATCAAATGTGCGTTTGGAAGTTTTGATAGACCTGAACACAAATATATTTTGTTGAGTCATGAAGGATGTCGTTATTTTGTATCACCACCTGTAAGAACGATGGTGAATTACGAAGCACATCAAAAATTAGCAGAGCAGTTAATGCTTACAGAAGGGTAGTTTATGTCTAATGTCATTCAAGCTTCACAACTTACACTTGCCTATGACAATGGTGCTAAAGAGATTATAAAAGATGCCAATTTCACTATAAAAAAGGGTGAGTTTGTATTTATCACAGGACCTAGTGGTTCTGGTAAATCTACACTCCTAAAAGCACTCTATGGACAGCTTACCCCAACTGCGGGAAGTTTGGTTGTAGGTGGTAATGATTTGGCACATATTCGTCGTAAAAAACTTCAAGAGTTACGTACACATATGGGCATAATCTTTCAAGACTATAAACTTGTCAATGAATGGACTGTCTCTAAAAATGTAGTGCTTCCTTTGATGATAGCTGGGTATTCAAGTGAAATACAAGATACACAGGCGCGTAGACTACTTAAGCATGTGAAACTTTCGGAGCATGGAGACAAATATCCGCTTGAACTTTCTGGTGGAGAACAGCAACGGGTGGGTGTAGCAAGAGCACTCTCTAAAAACCCAGTCGTGATACTTGCAGATGAGCCAACAGGTAACCTTGATGACTACTCTTCTAATGTAATATGGGATTTGATGGAAAATGCCTGTCAACAGTTAGATACCACAGTGCTGGTTGTGACGCACAAAATACCGACAATCTTCTCTTTGCCATATAGACATTTTATCATCGAAAGTAAGGGTGTATATGAAGTTCATTAAAAACCATCTTATGTTCATCTTGCCTCTTATGGCTATTTTGCTAGGGGTTGAGTTTTACCTTGTGTTTGATCGTACTACCGACAGTTATGAAAAAACACTGACAGAAGGCTATACCATGCTTGTAGTCAGTAAAAAACCTGTAAAGTTAGTAACATTCCAGAAGTTAAATAAACATATTATCAGCTCTAAACAGATAGAACGTTCCAATATCATCTCTGAAGTGGCAAAAGGTGTGAGTAAAAGTAGTTCAAAAGAGATACTCGCAGTTCTGCCTTATTTTTATAACCTCAGTTTGGATTCTTATTTGAAGACAAGTGAGCTTGGTGAGATTAAAAAAGACCTTGAAGTAGATAAAAATATTAAAAGAGTTGAAACCTTTGGATCTTCGTATAATTCAAGTTACAGGCTTTTTGCATTTATTAAATTTACCTTAAAAATATTTATTATCTTTATGGCAGTGGTGAGTCTATTCCTTATTATTAAGCAGATGGAAATATGGAAGTATGCACATAAAGAGCGAATGCAAGTGATGGAAATCTTTGGTGCGCCTTTGATGTTACGTTCAGGTGTGTTGTTTCGTGTGGCATTTGTAGATGCTATATTTGCAACGATCTTTGTTTCAGGTATTTTCTTTTATATCAAATTTTATTGGGCAGCACAAAGTGGTATCGATATTATTTCTGACAATCAAGAAGCTTTGTTTCAGATAGGTGATATTGGAATTTTATTTGGTTCAGCAATATTTATTGTCATTGTTGCAGTATATACAGTGGTTTTTTCTAATAAGGGAGCACAAGAGTGAAGCCTCTTGTCTTAACTTTTTTGCTTGTGTTTACTGTGCTTTACGGAGCAACAACGACGACGAAGATTAAAACATCTAAACACACACTTTCTAAGACAGCCTCTGAAAAGAAAAAAACAAATAGACGTTTGGGAAAGATTGCTAAAGATATTAAATCTGCTGAAAAAGATATTGTCTATCTTGAAAATAAAATGGACAAACTTGCACGTAATCAAGTAAAAACAGAAAAAAAGTATGAAATGCTCAAAAAAGAGTTAACAACGTTTGAAAAAGATGTCGAGAGTACCAGTGCAGCTTTGGAGAAAAAAAGAAAAACCTTTATCTCACTACTCTCTGATCAGTTCTCTATTGTTTTTGCGATGGAACAGGCCCATGAAGCGACACAAGAGTCCATCATACTCCATGAAATTTACCGAGCATACAAAAAGCAAAATACCAAAGCTTTAGCTTCGCTACGTGCAGAGATTTTAGCGCTTAAAAAGCGTAAAAAATCAAAGTTATACCTACGCAATAAAACCAAAAAAGAGATAACTTCTATCATTAAAAAAAGAGACTCTTATGCTCAGAAAAAATTGGCAAAAGAAAAGTTATTGAAAAAACTTTCTATGGATGAGGAAAAATATAATGCCAAGTTGGAAAAACTGGTAGACAAGCAAAACTCTTTACGTTCAACACTGGCAAAACTTAACATTTTGCATACACAGGAAGTAGAAGAAGCCAAAAGACGGGCTCTAGCTAAAAAAGAGGCAATGCACCTAGAAAAAGAGCGTCAAAGAAAGATACGCAAAGCTAAAGCACTTGCGCGTGCCAAAGCACGTAAAGCTAAAGAGGCATTACGCAAAGCTAAGACTGAAAAAGAACGTGTGAAAGCGAGACTTGCAGCTAAAGAAGCAGAAGAAGAAAATAAAAAGGTTTATAAAGAAAGTGAAAAAATCAGACAAATAAATTCTTCGTATACAAAGTCCAAAACCTATAAATATAGAGGAAAGAAAACCATTTCTCCTTTGGCACATGCAAGGGTAACGAAAAAGTTTGGTACCTATATTGACCCTATTTATAAAATTAAAATCTTTAATGAGTCCATTACGCTAAAATCATCTACTCCTGATGCCAAAGTGAAAAATGTACTCAATGGTAAAGTAGTGTTTGCCGGTAAAAGTTCTATGTTGGGTAAAGTTGTGGTTGTTTCTCATAGTCACAAAATGCATACTGTTTATGCGGGACTCTCCAAAATCGCTCCAACTATTCATGTGGGAAGCAAGATTAAAAGAGGCTATGTGGTTGGGAAAGTGAGTGAAAAACTCATTTTTCAAGCAACTAAAAATTCGAAACATATTAACCCGTTGAAATTGATTAAAATATAGCTTTCAACCCCTCCTAACCAACCTTTAGATATAATCGCGAAATTATATAAAGGTGCATCTGTGATTAAACGTGTTTTAGTAAAATTTTCTGGTGAAGCTTTGGCAGGTGAAGAAGGATATGGGATTGATACAAAAATCCTTAACTTCATTGCCAGTGAGATAAAAGAACTTGTAGACAATGGTGTTGAAGTAGGTATTGTTGTAGGTGGAGGAAACATCATTCGTGGTGTGAGTGCTGCTGCAGATGGTATTATTAAAAGAACATCGGGTGATTATATGGGTATGCTGGCAACTGTGATTAACGGTGTTGCTATTCAGGAAGCATTAGAATATTGTGGACTTGAAGCAAGACTTCAATCTGCTATCGATATGCAGGAGATTGGTGAAGCATTTATCGTGCGTCGTGCAAGACGTCACTTGGAAAAAGGTAGGGTTGTTGTCTTTGCTGGTGGTACAGGTAACCCTTATTTTACTACAGATACCGCTGCGACATTGAGAGCTTCCGAGATTGAAGCAGCGCTACTCATCAAAGCAACAAAAGTGGATGGTGTGTATGACAAAGATCCTAACAAGTTTGATGATGCAGTGAAACTTGATACATTAACATATGATCAAGCTTTAAGTGACCATATTAAAGTAATGGATGATACTTCTATTGCTTTGGCAAAAGAGAATAAATTACCAATTGTCGTGTGTAATATGTTTGAAAAAGGTAATTTGCTTGCTATTATCAAAGGCGATATGAGCCTTTGTTCTATTGTAAAATAACAATACTAATTTAAATTAATTCTAAAAGGAACCCCATGAGAACAGAACAATTAACAGCACAGGCACTAGAAAAAGTAGACTTTGATAAATACCTTTTGGCAAATGCTGTAGGTAAAAGAGCAGAAGCCATTGCAAATGGTGCACCATCTGTACTTGATATTGATACATCTGATATGAAATTTACAGATATTGCACTTCAAGAAATTGCTGAAGGTAAAATTACTGTAAGTTTAGAAGGTTAAGTCCCTTGGAGGCTTTTCTATGAATGATATTTCCGTAATGCTATTTCTGTGAAGGATATTACGTGGACGTTTTTCTAGATAAAGCTAAAAATATACATACGATAGAAGAGGCTAAAAGGCTTCTTTGGAATGAAATCACTTCTCCTTCAGCTATCACACAAAAGGCATTAGACCTTGCTTTGACTGCACATGATGGTCAGAGACGTAAAAGTGGTGAGCCTTATATTGTACATCCCATACTCGTAGCCGCGATTACAGCTAAAATTTCCAATGATGAAACCATGGTGCAAGCAGCATTACTACATGATGTAGTAGAAGATACAAGCTTCACTATTGAAGAACTGAAAGAGATTTTTGGTGATGACGTATCACATTTGGTTGAGGGACTGACTAAAATTGTTGAAATACGTGATGAAGAACTTGCACCTTCCAGTTCGGATGAGAGACTCATTAACTCAGCACTTACTTTCAGAAAGATGCTTATTGCATCGATTAAAGATGTGCGTGTGTTGGTCATCAAACTTTGTGATAGACTGCATAATATGCTCACACTTGATGCACTTAGAGTAGAAAAGCAAAAACGTATCGCAGAAGAGACGTTGGTAGTCTATGCTCCTATTGCTCATAGACTTGGTATCTCACGCTTGAAAAACCATTTGGAAGATCTAAGTTTCAAATATATTTACCCTGAAGACTATGCAAATATAGACAACTATATACAATCTAATGCCCAAAATCTACAAGTAAAGCTTAATACTTTTGTACAAAAGATTAAAAAGTATATGGTACAAAATGGATTTGATGAAGATGAATTTGATATTTTTGGACGGGTGAAACATTACTACTCTATCTATATGAAAATGCATAGAAAAGGGGTAGGCATAGAAGAAGTGCTTGATCTTTTAGCAGTACGTATCATCGTACATGAGCCTATAGAGTGTTATAAAGTTTTAGGACTCATGCATCTTAGTTTTACCCCACTTGTCTCTCGTTTTAAAGACTATATAGCTGTGCCTAAAGAGAATGGATACAAAACTATTCACACCACACTCTTTAGTGAAGAAGGCATTTTGGAAGCACAGATACGTACTGAAGAAATGCACAGACTTGCCGAGTATGGTGTCGCTGCACACTGGAAATACAAAGGTGGCACTGACAGTGTAAACCTTGAATGGCTTGAATCCTTACATTATCAAAATGAGTCCATAGAAGAGTTTTATGAACTTGCAAAATCTGATTTGTTTTCTGAAGACATCACTGTCTTTTCTCCTAAAGGGGATTACTACACACTTCCTAAGGGTTCGACGGCATTAGATTTTGCCTATGCTATTCACTCAGAAGTGGGAAGCAATGCTGTAGATGCTTTGGTAAATAAACATAATAGCTCACTACTTACGGTACTTAAAAATGGTGATATTGTAAAAATTATCAAAGATGACAAGGTACATTTGCACTGTTCATGGTTGGATACAGTCAAAACATCTAAAGCACAAGATGGTATACGTTCTGCATGTAGAGCACGTATCAAAGAGTCCGATACTTTAAGTGCATATAATATTTTGGCAACACTTTTTAAGCAAGAAAGCTCTGCAGTACAATCACTCATAGAAAAACTTAACTTGCAAGATACTCTCTATAAGCTTCCTGTACAGGTAGATTATTTTAAAGAGGTTATTCACCAAGTAGCTGACTATATGGGAACCAAGGAAGTACGTTTCTGGGAGCTTCTCAAAAAGGGCTATAAAAAACCTAAAATCAAAGAGATAGAGCATTTTACTTTCTTTACCAACAAGCCTTTGGATGGGGTAGAGTTTGATTACTGCTGTCATCCTAAAGTTGGTGATCAAATCGTTGCATTTTATAAGGACAGTAAGGCTATCATACACCATAAATTATGTAAGAAAGCCTATGCTAAAATTTTAGATCATGAAGAGATGATTTTTGTCTCTTGGTCAGGCTCTAAAATGTCGCGATATAGGTTAACGATTAGCCTACAAAATAAAAAAGGTATCTTAGCAGATTTACTGGCTAAACTTTCTGAACTTGATCTCAATATTTTGAGTATCGAACTAGGTATCCGTAGTTCAGAAGAGGCAGAGTATTGTCAGATAGAAGTTGAAAGTCATGAATCTAAAAAGCAAAATTTAGAAGACAAAATAGGACAAAAGTTTAAACTCATTGAAATCATAAGTTTAGATGACGCATATAACAAATAAATACAGGAAAGCAAAGAATGGTAAAACAGGCATTAGAAGAGATTGGTAGAGGTACAGCAGAAATCATAGATATCGAGGCAATTGAGAAACTCGTAACAAAATATTATGATGATGGAATCACCTATACTGTAAAAGCAGGTTTTGACCCTACAGCACCTGATTTACACCTTGGACATACTGTACTTTTACAAAAATTGGCAACATTCCAAAAATTTGGTGGGCGTGTACAGTTTCTTATTGGTGACTTTACTGCGATGATAGGTGATCCAACTGGGAAAAGTGCAACACGTAAAGTACTTACCAAAGAAGATATTATTAAAAATATTACTTCCTATACAGAACAGGCATTTAAGATACTTGATGAGAGTAAAACAACGATTGTCTACAACAATGATTGGTTGGAAAAACTCGGAGCTGACGGTATGTTACAATTGGCATCTAACTTGACAGTAGCAAGAATGTTAGAGCGTGATGATTTTTCTAAACGTTATGCATCCAATACACCTATCGCTGTGAGTGAGTTTATGTACCCATTGCTTCAAGGCTATGACTCTGTACATCTTAAAAGTGATATTGAAATAGGTGGAACAGATCAGAAGTTTAATTTGCTTATGGGAAGACAGCTGCAAAAAGCTTATGGGCTTAAGAAGCAACAAGCAGTACTTATGATGCCTATCTTAGAAGGGCTTGATGGGGTACAGAAAATGTCTAAATCTTTGGGTAACTATATTGGTGTAACTGAAGAGCCTAAAAACATTTATGGAAAAGTACTCTCTATCTCAGATGAATTGATGTGGCGTTACTATGAACTGTTAAGTGAAAAATCATTGGCTGAGATAGCACAACTCAAAGAGGATGTAGCATCTCGTACTGTTCATCCTAAAACTGCCAAAGAAAACCTTGCGCTAGAGATAACTACTAGGTTTTATAATGAAGAGTTGGCTACACTAGCCAAAGAGGAGTTTAACTCCGTATTTAAGGCAAAGAAGATACCTACAGAGATACCTGAGTTTGAGATGGAAAATGGTATTTGGATCTGTCAAGCACTTTTAGATGCTGGACTTGAACCATCTACCTCTCAAGCGAGACGTGATATTAAGCAAAATGCTGTGAGTATTGATCAAAAGAAGATAAGTGATGACAAACTTAATCTGGAATCTGGTGAATACATTCTGCAAGTAGGTAAAAAAAGATTTGCAAAAGTGAAGGTGAATTAATGGAATTTAAATCTTTTAAAATCGGTAAATATACGATTGAAAAACCTATCATTCAAGGTGGTATGGGTGTAGGTATTTCATGGGATCAGCTTGCAGGAAATGTTTCAAAAGAAGGTGGACTTGGTGTCATCTCTGCAGTGGGTACTGGTGTCTATAAAAATAGAGCCTATGTAGAAAAAACTGTAGGAAAAGAAGAACGTCCACTTGATACTATTAACTTTTACTCATACCCAGCATTGAAGAAAATTTTTGACAATGCAAGAGAGATATGTGGTGATGCACCATTGGCAGCCAATGTGTTGTATGCTCAGAATGACTATAACCGTGTGGTTGAAGATGCGTGCAAAGCAGGTGCAGATATTATTATTACAGGTGCAGGACTTCCTTTGACAATGCCAGAAGCGACAAAAGAATATCCAGATGTAGCGTTAGTACCTATCGTATCAACAGCGAAAGCATTGCGTATTTTATGCCGTCGTTGGAAAAAGACACATGACAGACTTCCTGATGCAGTCATCGTGGAAGGTCCTTTGTCGGGTGGACACCAAGGGTTTAAATATGACGAATGTTTCTTGGAAGAGAATCAACTTGAGAATATCTTAGGACCAGTAGTAGAGGAAGCAAAGAACTGGGGTTCTATGCCTATCATAGCTGCAGGCGGTGTATGGAACCATGATGATATTGTGAAAATGATGGAACTTGGTGCCGATGCTGTACAGATGGGAACACGTTTCATAGGAACTATTGAATGTGATGCTTCTCAAGTGATGAAAGACATTATCATAGGAGCTGAGGCAGATGATATTAAGTTGTTTAAATCACCTGTGGGCTATCCTGCACGTGGAGTGAAAACACAACTCCATGAAGATATAGAAAAAGGTACAGCACCTAAAGTAGCTTGTATTTCTAACTGTGTAGCACCATGTAATCGTGGTGAAGAAGCAAAGATTGTTGGGTATTGTATTGCAGACAGACTCTCTGATGCGTATGACGGTATCGCAGAGTCTGGACTTTTCTTTACAGGTGCAAATGGTTATCGTTTACAAGAGATTATCACAGTTAAAGAGCTTATGGATAAACTTATGAATGGAGAAGATAAGTAAAGTTATGCCAATATTAAGCAGAGTATTTTTTCTAATACTATTGGTAAATACACTACTCTTCTCGGGCTTTAACTCCTTACAAAAAGCCACAGTGAAAAAAGGTGAACTCAACCTTTTTTTCTCTAAAAAATTCAATAAAAAAGATGTGAAGCATTTTATGCTTTCTAAGCCTCATAGAGAAATATACGATTTTAAAAATACAAGACTAGCGCATAAAAGAGTACCTCTAGGACTTGGAAAATATGTCCGTATGGCACAATATAAAAAAGATATTGTAAGGGTTGTCATCACCGCAACAAAAGGCTACAAACCTACTGCCTACCAGCCTCTATTCTCAACCAAAGAGTATCATATTTCTTTGCCTAAAAGTACAGCTTCTGGCAAGTGTATAACATATAGTATTGAAAAGAAGAAAAAAAAAGGACAGAGCAGAACCTATAACCCACATAAATATGAAGTTATCGTGATAGACGCAGGGCATGGGGGGCATGATACTGGAGCTATTGCTGGTGGAAAACGTGAAAAAGATTTAGTACTTCAAGTGGCAAAACGTTTAGAAAAAGAGCTAAAAAAACATGGGCACCCTGTCTATATGACTCGTAGAAGAGATAGATTTCTAAAGCTTCCTCAGCGTACAAAAATTGCAGACAAAAAAAAGGCTGTGGTGTTCATCTCTATTCATGCAAACTCTGTACCTAGAAGTAAGCGTAACAAAGTACATGGTATCGAAACTTTTTTCCTTCAAAATACAAGAGATGCAAAATCACAGCGTATTGCGGTAAGAGAAAATAAAGCTGTACTCAAAGGTACAACAAAGTTAAGTAGAAATGTCATTATAGACTCTGTATTGACAGGGCCTAAAATTGTTGAGTCAAATAAACTTGCCATAGATGTACAACGACATATGATGCATCAGTTACGTACCAAATATATTGGAGTGAAGGATAGTGGTGTGAGACATGCACCTTTTTGGGTTCTTGTAGGTGCAAGCCGTCCTTCTATTTTGGTAGAAATAGGGTATATCTCTCATCCACGTGAACGTAAAAGACTTTTTACTCCTGCGTATCAAGAGCTCTTGGCTAAAGGTATTGCCGATGGTGTTGACAGTTATTTGAGTAATAGAAAAAAAGAGATAGATATACAGTAATATAAAAAAGGAATATCATGATAAATATTGTACTAAGTATAGGTTTTGTGTTTTTATTTACTGGATGTTTTGGCCCAAGTGTAGACCATTCAGATAGTGTCATTGTCATAGATGCTGGACATGGAGGACATGATACTGGTGCGACTGAAGCTGGAAAACGTGAGAAAGATTTGGTTTTACACATTACACAAAAACTCTATAAAGAATTTAGAAGTGAAGGATATAGAGTTTATATGACTAGAGGCAGTGACCACTTTCTGAAGTTGGGACAACGTACACGTATTGCAGATAAAAAAGATGCACAGGTATTTATTTCTATCCATGCCAATGCTATCGCAGATAGAAGCAGATTTGATGATGTAGAAGGTATTGAAACCTATTATTTGCAAAAAACAAGAGATGCGAAGTCTCAACGTATTGCAGCACGAGAAAATGCTTCTGTATTGCAAGGTACTGATAGTTTAAGTCAAAATGTTATTGTAGATTCTGTACTTAATGGTCCTAAAATTATTGAGTCTCATAAACTTGCGATAGATGTACAGAGGCATATGGTTAAAAATCTTAAAAGCGAATTTGACAAGGTTAAAGATGGGGGAGTAAGATCAGCACCTTTTTATGTGCTTGTTGGAGCTAGTAGACCTTCCATACTTGTTGAAGTAGGGTATATCACCAATACTAAAGAGCGTAAAAGATTATTTGATTCAGATTATCAGGAAGAGATAGTTGAGGGGATCGTTGAAGGTGTTGGGTCTTATATTGATAATAGAAAGAAAGAGATTAATTTTTAATTTTGATACATTGGACAGAGTAAGTTCTCTGTCCATGCTGTAAGTATTATTTGTAGTTTTTGATAGCTTTGTCTAAGATAGCAGTCGCGGCAGCTTTGTCTTTGAATCCTGATACTTTTACCCATTTGTTTGGCTCAAGCATTTTGTATGTTTCAAAAAAGTTTTTGATACGGTTAAGAGTATGCTCTGGTACATCACCCAAATCATTTATTTTTGCATAGGTTGGGTCAATTTTTACAGTAGGTACCGCGATAAGTTTTTCATCACCACCTGACTCATCTTCAGTCATAAGTACACCAACAAGTCTACATTTGATGTAAGAACCTGCTTGAAGTGCGTAGTCACAAAGTACAAGAATGTCAGCTGGGTCACCATCATCTGATAGTGTATTAGCTACAAATCCGTAGTTTGCTGGGTAGTGCATTGCAGAGTAAAGTACTCTGTCTACTTCTACCGCACCTGAATCTTTATCTATCTCATATTTAATCATTGAGTTTAGTGGTACTTCAATGATTGCTTTGACTGCATCTGGGTTTTCGCCATGTCCGATTTTAGTAATATCCATACAGGTATTCTCCATCTAGGTTAAATTTTGCAAATAGTAGCATAAAATGTATAAATACTTCATCAAATTAGGGTAGTATGGTTAATATATTTTTGTATGGAGGAAGATTATGAAGAAAATTTTAATAGGATTATCCTTTTTATTGGTAAGTCTCAGCGCCATTGAATTGGGAGAGAGAGCACCAGCTGTAACTATTGAAGGTGAAAACGGAGGAAAACTTGATGGAACAGCATGGCATTCGAGTATGTTAAAAGGTAAGGTATATACGGTTTTTTATGTAGATCCTGACGAAAGAGATTTGAACAATCCTTTGGCTGATGCACTTAAAGCAAGAAAATTTGATAGAAAAAAAGTAAATTCTGTAGCTATTATTAACCTTGCTGCAACGTGGATACCTAATCTTGTTTTGGAGTCATTGCTTAAAAAGAAACAAAAAAAGTTCCCAGATACTATCTATGTCAAAGATAAGAAAAAAGTTTTGGTAGATAAATGGAGTTTAGCAGATGATAATTCAGATATTTTGATTTTTGATCAAAAAGGTACATTAATATATAAAAAGTTTGGTAAAGTCTCTGACACAGAGATAGCTTCAGTGATTAAACTTATAGAAAAACATTTATAGATTACAAGAGAGCTGATATTCAACCATTTTATGAAAAGGTTTTAAAAAATCATTGAGTGTGCCTTTTGGTATGTTTTCTATGTGATGCTGATTAAGTAATTCGAGGACACAGAGTGTACTTTCCATAGTACTGAGACAATATGCTTGGGGTTGTTCTTTAAACGTAAAGGCTGAACGTTTTGTATGTGTAAAACTTACTTTTGGCAATGCATCTATATTTGGACTCTCTTTAAGCATAGCACGCGAACACGGCCATGTTGAGTCTATGAGAAATAGTACGGTTTGTCTGCTTTCGTCCCCTACTTTCTCTTCATTTAGGTTGATACTGTTTCCTGAGGGGTAGAGTACAAAACAGTTATTCTTCTCATCATCCAAGATAGTATTTATCGCATCATTTTTTGTAAAGTCTATGCCTATATGAATTTCACAATGTGTTAATGAGAGGTTTGTAAAATGCCCTGTGCCGTTTTTGGTCTTTCTAAACTCTTTTGGGTGCATGAGTATGACAAAGCGTGTGTTAGTTTCTATGGGTGTGATGTATGCACACATACATGATGTCTTGGGTCTATAACAGTTGTAACAGGTAGAACGTGGATTAGTGGACATCTAAATAGGACTTCTTAAACCAAAAATAATATGCCGCATACACAAAAAAGCCAAAGCCTAACGTAAGTGTAATACCTTGTAGTGACACACCCCATTTTGAGGCATAGCCTATAAAGAGTGCCGTAGCAACATTGGAGAGCATAAAAATCATGTCATTGTAAGAGATGACCCTTCCCATAAACTTACTCTCTGTCTCTTCTTGTATGAGAAGGTAAGTGTATGACCAGAGTGTCGTGATGAAAAAACCTGTGATAAACAGCCCTGTAAGTGCAAAGTAAAAATTGTACTCTAAAAAGCTCCAGAGTATGATGGCAAGACCTTGGAATATGAAAAAGTAATGTAAATTGTGTTTAGAGATAATCTTAGAGATAAAAAATGGTCCAATCATCAGTCCCAAGGCTCTTGTAGCATTCATCCATCCAATGGCTAGTGGTACAGCGATGAGCTCTTTATACTGGAAGTCTGCAAGTAGGGTAATGAGTGCATCAAAAGAGGTGAGTCCTATAGATGCGTGCAGCAGTATGAGATGGAGTATCTTCTTTTGTGAGATGATATAGGCAAAACCAGATTTTAACATCTCAAAGTTTGACTCTGTATGGGTAATGGTCTCTATGGAGATATGCAATCCTATCAGTAAAAGCACGGCGACAGTGTAGAGTATGGCGTCAATGCTAAAGGCAAGGTCAAACCCTATATAGTAAGTGACCACACCACCTACTGCCATACCCAAAGCATAACAGACAGACCAGATAACAGAGTGTATTTCGTTGGTGTTTTTGAGCATATCCCCAGAGACAAGCTTGGGAAAGAGAGCCATCTCGGCTGAGAAAAGCATAGATGCGGCACTTGATCGTATAAAGATAAGTATCATCAGTACCCAAACATATTCCAAAGAGTTAATAAAGATAAACCCTAGTGTCATAGAAATTTCTACTATCAACAGCACAGACATAAGCTTTTTAAACGCTATACGGTCAACCACAAGTCCTATAATAGGAGCAAGGACTACAGCAGGAAGCATAGACATGGCTGCGGTAAATGCGATGGTGAGTTCATCAGCACCATAGGCAACCAACATAGAAAAGATAGCCACTTGAGAAAACCATGTTCCAAAGTAAGAGATAAACTGTATGAGTGAAAGCCGTCTGATGACGGGATGTTTAAGGGTATCTAAGTAGGTCAAGGTTTAGGCTTTGTCTTCAAGGGAGTATGGGATATTTTCTTTTTCAAGTACATCGACGTACATAGAAAATGCCTCTTTCGCCAAACCTTCATCGTCACTAGCCACAGAGATACTTACAGACCAACCCTCGTCAAGCAATTTGGGTAAAGAGGAGAACTCCACACCTTTTGGCATATTTTCCATCACTTCTATAAAGATGTTCTCTTTGCAGAGTGCAGTGAGAGTATATCTGTAGGTCTCTTTTTTATGTGGGATGAGTTTTTCCAGTATCTCTGTCACCATAGGGTGGCTCATCTCAGGAAAACCTGGCATAAAAAAGTAACGCTCATCAAGTGAAAAAGCAGGCATTTTGTTCACGGGGTTATCTAAAAGTGCTGCACCTTTTGGAAGCTCAGCCATTTTAATAGGGTGAGGGTAGGCAGCCTCACCCAACTTTTCCTCTATGATACGTTTGGCTTCTTCATGCATGACAAAATCTCCACCACGCAGAGCGATGGCTGCACATTTACGTGTATGGTCATCAGGTGTAGAACCAATGCCACCAAAAGAGAAAAGTATAGGATTAGGTTGAGATGCTATAAATTTAATAGTCTGAATAATAAGTGCAGGGTCATCTTCAATGATAAAAGAGCCTGTAAGTTTATGACCTTTCTTGGCTAAAGCTTTAGAGACAAAGTCAAAATGGGCATCCTCTCTTCGGCGGTTGAGAATTTCTGTGCCTATGATGAGGGTGAAGAAGTGAGGGGTGTTTTGCATATTTTTAATCTCTTTTATTAATTTGTGAATAATTATGTATAGGATTTTGTCTTTGATCTAAAATAGCAATGACTCTGGCTGTATCATCATAGGTTTCATAGTAGATTGAATAAGGGAAACGTTTAGAAAGCATTTTATAATATCCAAATTCTTTTATGTGTATGCTAGCATATAGATGTAAAGATTCAATATCAAGTAATAAAGAATCAAAAAAATAATCACCTAACTCGGGTGCTTGATTTTCATAAAAGTTTTGGGCTAATTTTAAGTCTAGTAAAGCAAACTCAGTTGTGATAACAGTATAAAATTTCATTTATTTATGTTGTTTTAGCTCATTTAGCGTATACGTTTTAAGATTTTTATTTTGAATAATTTCTGTTCTATTGTCGAGTATACCTTTGTGCCAAGCTGGTGATGAGGTAGCATCATCATGCACAAAAGAGTCCCATAATGCTTCCATAAGTTGCATACGTTCTTGTATCGGCATATTTTTAATATCATTAATGGACATAAAAACTCCTTTTTGAATATGAAGTTATTATAGCATATTTTTTAATCTAGTTGGGTCTAATTCCCCGACCTTTAAGGTCGTATCATTAGATATGAACAACTAGACATACTCCTACTTCTGAGTTTACGATAGAAATTTTAGCGTTCAACTAAAAGGCTTGCCTCGGAGTTGTTGATTTTTTGCTCTATATTTTGTTTTTCACTTATGTATTGATTGATTAAACGTATAAACTCATTATGTATTGCCGTACTATTTGCCTCTGGTTTTATAAAATCTCCTACCAATATAGCTTGAAATTTCTCTTTACGAAATATACTAAAAATCTGAGGTAGTATTTTGTATGTTTCACTATATTTAATGTTTTTCCAGAATTTCATCATATCACTTTGACTATAATGACTTTCCATAAAATCTAAAAATATATGTATCTCTTCTTCTTTTATGTTAGCAAACATTACTGACTTAATCCTAACGGGAATCTCTATATAATTCACTAAAAGGTTCACATCTTTTATTCTGCGAGAAAACACATAATCAGGCAAAGGGTCATAGTATTTTGCATCTATAGCTTTCATATAGCTAAAATCAAACGCTTTTTTTAGACTTTTTTCTCTTCTATAATTTAAAATATAAGCCTTAAAACTTTCAACACTTGTATGTATTTTAAATCGTTCAATCCCGACCCAATGGTAAAATTCTAAACTATTTAATTCTTGGTTTTTTAAAAAATACTTCACAATATTATAACGACTAGCTAAGGGGCTTATATAGGTCGGTAGACTTTCCTTAAGCCATGACAATTTAGTCGGCAGAGTATCCATAAATTTATCATAGAGTTTAGATTCTAATATTTCAGTACATATTTTCAATATAGGCATTTGTTTTATATTCTTTCTAAAGACATACTTTCTTGTAATCTTAGGTAAGTTATTTTCACAGCCGGTATCTATACTATGAGTATAACTATCATAATGCAATTTATATGTAACCAATACCATATTATTTAACTGTATCTTTTGTGTTTTTACATCAAACAAAGGTATTCTAAGTATGGCTTTTGCTGTCCAGCCTTCTTTCTCTTTTTTAACTTCATAGTCTATGTTTATCATTTTCCAGTAGATTACTGTAGGATTATGTACCAATGCTACTACATCTAAGTAATACGTATTCTTACATGCACTGCAACTATGGTTAGGGCAATATCTAATAGAAATGAGTGGTTCTGTATATTTGTCTACTCTATCACATTTACAGATAAAGTGATGTACTACACCTATCTTCAGGTAGCTACTGTTTGGTACAGCTTCCATACTTTTTATTATCTGTTCCATGTATGTTTAACTTTTATGCCTATAAGTAAAAAGCTAAGGTCTTCAAGAAATATCATTTTAAACTCCTAGATAGTTGACTGTTAGGAGTTTATTCTAGTTTATGGACAGCCTTATGTCTGTTTTTAATTTCTTCAGAATTAAACACACCATCATAATCTTCAAATCTTTTAACCCATAATTCTCCAGATATTTCAGGCATTAAACTCCTATAATTGTCATAATTAAATATTCGTATATTTTTAAATTCTTCTAATTTAGTCTTATTTCTAGTTATCGTTAAAATATTAGAAGAGTTGCGGGCTGGCTCATGAGCGAATATAAGCATTCTCTCTGAAATATCTATCATCTTATCCCATATCTCTTCTGAACTTGGCTGATGTTCTGAAAATAGTCGTCCAACATAAAACTGAATATGTTTATGATCTACATTAAACTCCCAAGCTTCTTGAGATAAGCGTTTTGAAAATGTTTGCTTTGCCGCTTCTCCAATATAGAGTAAAACATCATTCCCATATATTGGATGACATCCATAAACTTGGTATATCCCAAAATCTTTGCAGTCATCATTTAATGAAATATCCTTAGTTTTATACTTTCCTGTTTCTTCATCATAACCAATATCCATAAGGTTATATGGTCCATCCCACTCAATTCTAATATTTTCTATTTCTGTATTCATTTTTATCCTTCTATAAATTTTTTGAGGTCTTCATTAATCATCTCACCAATCCACAAAGGCTCTAAAACTCTCAAATGTGGTAACCAATACTTGACAATAGGTATAATCTCCATCTCATCTGTAATGTTTACAGTAAACTCCATAGTGCCATCTTTACTTAATGTCTCTATAGTTTGCGTAGGTAATGCTCTTCGTTTAAAATACTTAGTAGCCACAGCGTCAGCATATATCTTAACTTCAAATGGTTCCACATCAGACTTGAACCAAATGTTTATAGAGTTTTTTAGTAGTTCCTCTATGTTGTCCTCTACTTCAAAAACTATATTTGTTTCTTCTATGTTAGATAAAGTTTTTAAATAATACTTCTGCACACGTTTATCTTTCAATGCCAGTAAATACCAAAACCCCTCATAATTGACTATTTTAAGTGGTTGTATATTTGTTCTAAATGTACCTTCTCTTTCATTTTCATAACTGAATGTTAATTCGGTTTTATTTTTGATGGCTTTTTCTATGTGTTGAAGATCATCAAGTCTATCACCTATATCTTCTATGTTTAGTTTTGTATAAATTGGATTAAAATCTTCATTTTTTATTTTAGACAGTACCCTATGTGAAGTGATAGCAAATTTACCACCTATGTCTTCAGTCATTTTCTCTATGATGTCTAAAACCAGTTTTTCCTGTAGAGATTTTGTTTTTTCTATTTTAAAACCATCTTGCATTTTCCATCTTCGTTTATCTTGGTAGATAGGAAAGCTACTTAGTCTTTGATTAAAGTCTCTTTGCAGTGTCTTGGTACTAACATTAAACTCTTCTGCCAACTCTTTAACGGACAAAGCCTCTCCATCGTTCAGTCGTGCAAGTATAAGAGTAAGTCTTGTTAAAATTTTGTCATAGTCGTGTTTGTATCCCACCCAAAACCCCTAAATTATTGTTTTACATTATATCATTTTTATGAAGTAAATCAATTTCAATTTTGCACAGAAGAACTCTACTATCTTAAGATGACATCTTTATGTCTGATTCCATAATTTAACTCGTTATACAGCTGTGAACCTATATCGGTATTTATAGTACGGAAAGTAGTTTATATATTTTTATGTATTGTGGGAGTTTTTGTTGTTTGTAGTCTGATATGCATTCCACAGCTAGAGCTGTGAAACGAGAGTTGTATATTACTCCTCTATATAATTCTTAAGCTTACGCCCAACCTTAGGGTGTTTAAGTTTTTTAATCGCTGAAGACTCTATCTGTCTTACTCTTTCACGTGTTACTGAAAGTTCTTTACCAATCTCTTCTAATGTTCTGTCACTTTCGTCTTCAAGCAGACCAAAACGCATACGGATAACGGCTTTTTCTCTTTCGTTGAGTTGGTCTAGGACTTCGTCTATCTGGTTGTTAAGGTCATCTTTGAGTACCACATCTGTTGGGCTGAGTGTTGTTTTGTCTTCGATGAAGTCACCAAATCTACCATCATCTTCATCACCTACTGGTGTCTCTAACGATACAGGCTCTTTAGTGATTTTAATGACGTTCTTCACTTTATCAACCGAAAGACCAACTTCTTCTGCGATAGTATCAAGATCTGGTTCTTTTCCTGTCTCTTGAAGGTGTTTTCTGATGATTTTGTTGATACGGTTAATGGTTTCTATCATATGAATAGGAATACGAATCGTTCTTGCCTGATCTGCAATGGCACGAGAAATCGCTTGACGAATCCACCATGTTGCGTAGGTAGAGAACTTGTACCCTTTTTCGTATTCAAATTTATCAACCGCTTTCATAAGACCGATGTTACCCTCTTGAATGAGGTCAAGGAATGGAAGACCACGGTTGGTGTAACGCTTAGCAATAGAAACAACCAATCTAAGGTTAGACTTTGCCATACGTGTTTTTGCTACTTCTGACTTGGCTTTACCTTGGCGGATTTGCCCTAGAATATCTTGAAGTTTCTCTTCGCTAAGGTCAAAACTGCCTTTAGATGCTTCTCTTGTTTCAAAAAGTTTCTTAATCTCAACATAGGTTGAAACCATAGTTGTCTCTGGTACAGCATCGATAATGTCATCTTTGTCCATATTGATGATATTATCGAGTAACTTTTTATGGTTTTCTTTGAGCGCGTCGTTAAAGAGCGGAAGTTTGTATTCAAGTCTTTTTAACTCTTTATCAAAACTGTCATCAGAAGTGAGTGCTGTCTCCATTGCTTTTACAAGTTCATTGATAAGTTTAGATGTCGGCCCTAAATCAAGAAGTGCTTTTTTAAGCAACTCTTTTTTAAATGCGATTTTAAGACGTTCATGTAAGATAGCAACAGGATCAGTTTCTATTTCTAAAAAAGTATCCAAATCTTCACGTGCTTTCATCCAGTCTTTTTTAGCTTTTTCAAGTGCTTTAAAACTATCTACAACTTGTTTTACTCTTTTATTGTTTTTTGGTACTTTTGAAGCCTCTTTTTCTTCTGCTGTTTCTTCGGCACTGTCATCATCTGTAGAAGCTTTTTCATCTTCAAAAGATTTGAAAAGTTCTTTAACCCGTCTTTCACGGTTAAGTAAAGGTTCTTTGTAGTTGATAATATACCCGATGAGGTAAGGTACTGAACAAATAGCATCGATGATGACATCTTCACCCTCTTCAATAGTTTGAGAGAGGTCAACTTCTTCTTCTTTTGTTAAAAGTGGAATCTTACCCATCTCACGCAAGTACATACGCACAGGAGAGTCAGAACGGCTCCATTCAAGAATTTCTTTCTCTTTATTGAGGTCAAATTCATCTTCTCCACTTTCAGCAAGTCTTTTTCTTGCATCAGCGCGTCTTTTCTTTTCTTTCTCTGTTAAAAATTTTGCATACTCTGATGCAGAGATAATCTCTGTCTTAGAATCTGTTGCAAATTTGTATATTTTCTTAGCTTGTGCAGCAGTGGGTTGTTTGGTAAGTTCTTTAGCAATGTTTTCGAGTGTAACCACATCGCCTTTTTTCTTAGATGTAAAGAGTGCTTCTATGTTCTTCATGCTATCTTTTGCTGCCATTTGTGTCCTTGAAAATATGAGGCGAAAACCTCGTGAGTTATTGAAATGGATTATACCGAAATTTCATTCATTTCTAGCCCTAAATTTGATAAATTTTATTTTTTCAGCTATAATCGCGAAAATATTAAACGAGGGTAACCTCTATTTTAAGGATAAAATTTGCAAGGTAAAGTTTGGAAATTTGGTGATAACATCGATACAGATCTCATCATCGCAGCAAGATATCTCAATACTTCTGATGCGTCAGAGTTAGCAAAATATGTGATGGAAGATGCAGATCCTGCATTCGTTTCAAAAATGAACCCAGGTGACATTATCGTTGCGGGTGAGAACTTTGGATGTGGTTCAAGTCGTGAACATGCACCTATCGCACTTAAAGAAGCAGGGGTAGCAGCTGTTATCGCACCTACGTTTGCACGTATTTTTTACAGAAATGCATTTAA
>JALXBG010000012.1 GCA_026991605.1 Sulfurovum sp. | reverse complement strand
GTGGTCGCGCATTTTGTTCTTGGGTTTGTCCTATTAACATGGTGACAGACTTGGCAAACTGGCTTAGACGTAAATTTAACCTTGACAAAGAAGAGGTGAATTACCGTTTTTTAAAACGAAGTGCTAGATATTGGCTTATGGTAGTAGGTCTTATTGTCTCAGCATTTGTAGGTGTGGCAGCGTTTGAAGTATTTAGCCCTATTACTATAATGCAAAGAGGGATAGTCTTTGGTTTTGGTATGGGTGCTGCAGTCGTCCTTGCCATTTTTCTTTTTGACCTCTTTGGTGTGAAAAATGGATGGTGTGGACATTTGTGTCCTCTTGGTGCTGCATACTCTGTAATAGGTAGTAAAAGCCTTGTGAGAGTAAAGCATAACCATGAGAATTGTACAAACTGTATGGAGTGTAAAATTGTGTGTCCTGAAAATCAGGTTTTACATATGATCAATAAGTCAAGCATTGCTGTAACCGATGGTGAATGTACTAACTGTGGTAGATGTGTAGATGTGTGCAATGATGATGCATTGGAATTTGGAATTAGAAGTTTTATAAAAAACTAAGATGTTTTTTCGTAGGGTGGGTTTTTTAACCCACCGATATGATGAAAATCAAATTTGTGGTGGGTTAGAAAACCCACCCTACAATAAGGAGGAAATAGATGAAAAAAATAGTAAAAACAGTAGCAATTGGGGCATTATTGGCTTCAACAAGTGCGTATGCTGTAGGTACTGCTGCATGTGCGGGATGTCATGGACAGTATTTTGAAAAAGCAGCACTGGGTAAATCGAAGATTGTGAAAGATATGTCATTAAAAGATATTGTGAAGGCACTTAAAGGCTATAAAGCAGGTACCTATGGTGGTGCGATGAAGCAGGTTATGGTGAACCAAGTGAAAAATTTGAAAGATTCAGATATTGAGGCACTCTCTTTACTGATGAAAATTGATCATGGTACGCAAACAGAAAAAGCAACTACACATGCGGCTGCGGCTGCAGTAGCTGCCGCTGGAGGGTCGTATATTGACCTTAATGCAGATGCGTCAGATGAAATGCGTATCGAGCAAGAAGACTTAGGGAATAGAAATACAGTTTCAGAAAAAGCATTGGGTCTTAGAAAAACAGACCTTTATAGTGAAGATACTACTACAGATGTTAAAACAGATTATAATAGACCTGCACCAGGTACATCTACGAAGTTTGAAAGAGCGTATAAAGATGCACCACCGATGATTCCTCATTCTGTAGAAGGATTACTGCCTATCACCAGAGAAAACAATCAATGTCTTGGTTGTCACTTGCCTGAGGTAGCTAAAAGTATGGGGGCAACACCTATCCCTCTTTCACATTTTACAAACTATAGACCAACAACAGTGATGAAAGATGGTAAGGTGCTTAAAGAAGGAAAAGTGGTTGGTACAGAACTGAAAAATACAACAGATATTTTATTGGCTAAAGCAAAAAAGATGAAAACATTGTATGAAGGACGTTTTAATTGTACACAATGTCATGCACCACAATCTAAAATAAAAACAGATGTGGCAAATACATTTAAACCAGATTTTGGTGACGATACATTTAAAGCACACTCAAACTTGGCGGATGCTATGAATGAAGGTGTTGAATAGTGCAAAAAAAGGCTAGTGAGGTTGAACGTAGAAATTTTTTTACAGCACTAAGAAAACCTTTACAGCAAAATAAGGAAAACTCACCTTTAGTGGTGAGACCTCCTTATGGCTTAGACGAATCTCTTTTTCAGAATGAGTGCGTAATGTGTGAAAGTAAAGCATGTGTGGCTTCTTGTGATGAACAGATTATCTTGATACGAGCAGATGGTACACCTATGCTTAACTTTGTAAAAAGTGGGTGTACTTTTTGTGAAGCGTGTGCTCATGCATGTGAACCCAATGTCCTAAGTTTGAATCATACGCATACGGCTGAAAAACTCAATGCTACATTTCGTATCTCTACAGAAGGATGTGTGGCACATAATGGCGTGATATGCTTTTCATGTAAAGAACCATGCATAGATGATGCTATACTCTTTAATGGTATGTTTAACCCTGTCATAGACATGGATAAGTGCACAGGCTGTGGCTTTTGTTTAGGGCGGTGTCCCACGCTTGCTATCGATTTTACGCCAACAATAATAAAGGAACTTTCTTGAATTTAAAAACACAGTATCCAAAGCTCTTCTCAAAGCTCTTAGAAGAGGTAGATGAAGTACGTTATCTTGTTGTTGTAGATAAAAACTTTAACGATGTTGATTCGGATGAATTTGACGCTATTGATCCTGAAGATTATAATTATCTTGTCTATATTACTGAACGTCTGCAAGATGCTATGGGAGAAAAGAAGATGATTGAATTTATAAAACAACTTGAAGAGCATAAAGATGTGGCACTTTTTTACCTTTCTGAGACAGATTTGTATGGTATTCAAACGGATTTAGAGGATGAAGCGATTGAAAAAATGGTTTTAGATATTGTAGAGAGTGTTGTTGTATGATGAAATATTTGATATCTTTATTGCTAAGCATTGTTTTTGTGTACGCAACACCTGTGTTGAGCCCTGCTTGGCAACTTGATGTGAATGCCAGTGTAAAAGACATGGTTTTACATAATGGTACTTTGGTGATGGGTACAGACAATGGTACATTAAAAGTGTATGATTTGAAAGAAAAAAAGTTTACAAAGACGATTACTTTACCAAAAGTAAAAGATTTTATGGGTGATTTGATGCCTCCAAAAGTTTTTTCTGTAGATGCAATAGAGAGTAAATATGTTCTTTTAAGCGATAGTGGAGAGGGTGGCTATGTAAATGTATGGTTAAATGAAGCAGAGAAAACCACACAAATTATCTCTTCTAAAGATAAAAAAGTGATAGTCAAAGTACGATTTATTGATGCGACACATGTACTGTTTGGGTATTTGAGTAATGAAGTAGGACTTTATGATTTAGAAAATCATAAAGAGCTTTACACCGTACAATTAAGTGAGTCTAAATTTTCTGATTTTGCATTGAATGAAACAAAGAAGCAAGTGGTTTTTGCTTGTGAAAGTGGAGTGTTGAATGTAGTAGATGTATTGACGGGGAAAGTGATTAAAGTACTTCAGGGGCAAAATCTCGATAACGTACACATGGTAGACTTTAAAAAAGATATTGTCAGTGCAGCAGGACAAGACAGACGAGCAGCATTATATGAGGTAAATACAGGAAAGGGAACTTATATATCGAGTGATTTTTTTATCTATGCTACAGGGCTTAGTCCTAGTGCAAAAAAGGTGGCGTTTACCATGGATGAAGAGAATACTATTACAGTATATAATCGAAACGATAAGTCAAAAATAGTAGAACTTAAAGGGCAACATAGTACATTAAATAGTATAATATTTGAAGATGAAGATACGGTATTTGCTTCGGCCAATAACAGTGTAGTGATGATGTGGAAATTATAGGAATAGTATACATTTAGTGTATCGGTAAACTCCTGTGTATTTTATACTTTGCAAACGCAAGCGTCCTCTTCGAGGATGATGATGCAAAATATAAAATACACAGAATTTTACCTTAATGTGTAGATAAAATATGAGGAATAAATTATGAATATATCAAGTATAGTAGTACAAGTGAAACCAGAAAATTATGATGCGCTCAAAGCAGAGTTTGAAGCAGGTGATGTCTGTGAATATCACTTTGGAGATAAAGAAAAAGGTAAGATGATAGTTACCGTTGAGGGTGCAGGGGTAGAAGAAGAGATTAAAAAACTCGTACATATTCAAACAACTAAAGGTGTACTTGCTGCAGATATGATGCAAACGTACCAAGAAGAGTTGGATGATGCCATTAAAGAGTTAAATGCTGCAGACGCAGTACCTGAAGTGCTGGCAGATGAAAACATAGATATCCGTGATATCAAGTACAATGGTGACTTGAAGAAAAAAGACTTTATGGGTGGTGTGTAAGATGGTTGTGATAGAGTCTGTTATAAAGTCAAACCCCATGGGGCGTTGGTATATAGAACTCTCAGATGCTATGAAAGAAGAGAGTGAAGAGAATGCAAGAGTGATTTGTCTTGACATCAATGAATATGCCCAGAAAGTAGAGATGATGGGTGAAGAGTATGGTGGTGAGGTTGAAGTAGCATGGTCAACAGAAGATAACGTTACCCCCGAGCAGATAAACGAAGTGCGTATGCAGATTATGGCATATGAAGCCGAACTTGAAGCTCAAAAAGAGAATACCACACACATGCCAGACGGTACCCCAAACTTTAATGCCTAAGTTTATCAAAGAGATTTACGGTGTAGGCATCCTATTTTTCTACTACATGAAATACATCATCCTCTTCGGATGGCCTCTACTACGCTTTGGACTAGACTACAAAGACAATATTATTATGAATATCTTATGGGTCTTTTGTCTGATTCTGTTTGTGAAAGACTTGGTCTATAAGTTTGTGTTAAAAAAGAGTTATTGTGATAGTGACTCTTGTTCTTCTCGTAAATAACATAAGTTAAAGTATTTAATATAATAAGTTTAAGTTATTAATTTCCCCTTTTTGGTTATGATTAGATATTCAAAAAACACAAGGTATATAAAGATGAACAAAATTATTACAACTTCTGTAGCAGTAGCTGCATTATTGACAAGCATTCACGCTGAAGTAGCACCAAAAGTAGAGACTAAAGTGGTAACTGAGAGCATAAAAGATGATGGTGACTTTAACTCAATGGTTAAAGACTTTAAAGATACAATCATTAGCATGAGTAAAGATGCTAAAGATACACTTACTGGTCTTAAAGATGGTGCAGTTGAAACAACTAAATCTGCTGAAAGAACTGTAACTACTGTAAGTAAAGATGGTAAAGATGTTTCTGTAAAAGTATCTGATGATCTTAAAACATCTGAAGTAGCAACATCAACTGACTCTAGAGACACAGTCGTTTCTGTATCTACAGATACAAAAGATGCAATGACTAACACAACAAAAGATCTTAAAGATTCTGCAACAATTGCTTCTAAAGAGATGAAAGATTCTGCAGTTGCTGTTTCTAAAGATACATCAGACACAGTAAAAACGGTTTCTAATGATGCGAGAGATTCTGTAAAACATGTATCAAATGATTTAAATAGTACTGTAAGTACTGTATCAAATGATTCTTCTGACTCTGTAAAAACTGTATCTAACGACACAAAAGATTCTGTAAAGTCTGTTTCAAACAACTCAACTGACTCTGTAAAATCAGTGGCTACAAATGCAAATGATTCTGTAAAAACAGCTTCAACTGATGCAAGCACATCTGTAAAATCAGTCAATGACAATGCATCTGCATCTGTAAAATCTGTTTCTACAAATAGTTCTGATTCTGTGAAATCAGTGGCTACAAATACAAATGATTCTGTAAAAACAATTTCAAAATAAAAAGACCCAGTTTTAGGCAATCCTTTTTAAAAAAGGATTGCCTCTTTTACACGCCTCCTCTCATAATTTACATTTTTAAAATTGCTTCATAAAAGATATACCCTCAATTTGTTATAATCATTATAATTATTAAATCAACAAGGGTACACATGTTTCGAATATTTGACAATACATCAGACGTAGCAGAGGCTAAGATATTTTTTGGCTCAAACGAAGAGACAAAAGAGACGTTACAGGAACGTAGAAGTCCATTTGATGGTACAGTAGTAAGTACAGCTCCTGTATGTGATGCAGATGATACCATTATGGCACTGCACATTGCAAAGCGTGTTGCCAAAGAAGCTGCTAAGTCACCTTTGTCTCAGCGTATCTTATGGCTTGAAGATGTAGCGAAAAGATTGGCAGAAGAGAAAGAGTCTTTTGCGATGATGTTAGCACGTGAAGTTGCAAAGCCTGTAGCATTTTCCCGTATAGAAGTTGAACGTTGTGTAGAGACCATCAGGGTGACAGCCATGGAACTTGCCAACCTTCATGGTGAGACTATTCCTACAGACATTATGCCAAGTGGTAAAAAAACATTGGCGTATTATAGACGTGAACCTGTGGGTGTTGTAGCGTGTATTACGCCGTTTAACTTTCCGTTGAACCTTGTTGCTCATAAGATAGCCCCAGCACTTGGTGCAGGGAACACTGTGGTGCTTAAACCCACACCCGAAGCACCGATGGTAGCCTATATGTTTGCAAAACTTTTTGTGGACTCAGAGTATGCCATCAAAGATGCTCTCTCTGTAGTGTATGGTGATGCTGAAGTAGGGTCTACCTTGGTGACATCAGATATTCCTAGAGTCATCTCATTTACAGGGTCTGTACCGGTTGGAAACATCATTACCAAACAAGCAGGGATCAAAAAAGTGAGTCTTGAACTTGGTGGAAATGCTGCAAGTTACATAGACAAAAGTGCCGACCTTGCACTTGCAGTAAAACGTTGTGCTTTTGGCGCATTTTATAACTCTGGGCAAGTCTGTATCTCACTCCAACGTATCTATGTAAATGAAGAAGTATATGAAGAATTTGCAGAACTTATAGCCACTGAAACAAAAGTACTCAAAGTGGGTTCTCCTTATGAAGAAGATACTTTTATGGGACCACTTATTGATGAAGAGTCTAAAAATAGAGCCAAAACATGGATAGCCTCAGCGCAAAATGAGGGTGCAAGAGTGATAGCCGGAGGTAAAGAAATAGATGGTATTTTTGCACCTACCGTAATGGCAGATGTGACAGATGAGATGAAAATTATCTGTGAAGAGGTGTTTGCTCCTATCGTATCTTTAGTCTCTGTACCAAGCTATGAAGTAGCAGTAGAAAAGATGAATGACTCTCCGTATGGTTTACAATTCTCTATCTTTACCAACGACTTGCGTATGACACAGGCATTCATAGATGATGCAGAGTGTGGTGGTGTGGTGATTAATGACATACCAACATTACGTTTTGATGTACAACCTTATGGTGGCTCAAAACTCTCTGGTGTAGGACGTGAAGGTCCGAAATGGGCACTTGAAGAGTTTACTGAAGTGAAATCTATCGTAATTTGTTAAGACGATTTTGATATGCTTATGCAAATAGTATTATAGGATATATGATGGATTATATGTTTCAAGCAGGATTTTTAGGTACAAGAGCGCCATTTTTTATGGATTTTGTCATGATTATGGTGGCACTTTTGCCACTGCTTATGGCTATAGCTATCTCATTTGCTAAAAAGAGAAACTATCACGCACATGCCTTTACACAGACAGTGTTGTATGTGGTTGCGGTAGTCGTTGTAGGGTACTTTGAGTATGGTGTGCGTTTAGGCGGAGGATATGAAGGATTTGTCCAAGGCTCTTCGGTTTCACATAACTATGCATTGTATGTACTGCTTTTTCATATTGCTGTAGCCATTATTGGCTTTATTGTTTGGACACATACACTCATTACGGCGAGAAAAGACAGTAAAGCCCATACACTACCAGGACTCTACTCAAAAGCACATAGAAAAGCCGGTGTACGAGCCTTTATATGGATAACAGCGACTGCAATTACTGGTATTTGGGTCTATATTTTACTCTTTATGGTGTAATGAAAACAATTGCAATCTCTGCCTGTCTTTTAGGTGAAAAATGCCGTTATGATGCAACAGATAATAAAAATACTTTGCTCATAGAACAGTTAAAAGGGGATAGACTTATCCCTTTCTGTCCAGAAGATGATGCTTTTGGCTCTCCTCGTCCTACTATGGATCTTATATGTACTTCCCATGGCGATAAAGCGATTTCCAATGAAACAGGGGAAGATTTGTCTACACCTGTGATAGACTATGCCAGTACGTTTTTTGATGCATATCCAGATATTGACCTTGTGATAGGAAAAGATAGAAGTCCCTCTTGTGGGGTATGTTCAGCGAAACTGTATGATGAAAAGAAAAATCTACTCTCTTCCCAAGAAGCTGGACTTATGATGAAAGAAGCAAAAAAACGTAATATATCTTGCATAGATGCAGAAAAGTATAAGGAATCCACATGAAGTTATTATTGACACTAGTATTAAGTACACTTTTTTTAACTGCACAAACGCACTCTGAAGACAGTACCAAACAAGCCATCGTCAAGATATATACCACAGCGCAACTACCTAACTATCAAGCTCCATGGTCTAGCTCTATGCGAAGCAGCACAGGGTCTGGTGCCATTATAGAAGGTGGGTACATCTTAACCAATGCTCATGTGGTTGCCAATCAAGCCTTTATAGAGGTACAGCGTTACGGACAGAGAAAACGCTACATCGCCAAAGTCTATGCGGTATCACATCAGGCAGACTTGGCACTGCTTAAAGTAGAAGAAGAGGCATTTTTTAAAGGAGTCACACCGTTAACCTTTGGTTCTCTGCCCGAAGTAGAACAGAAGATTGTTGTCTATGGTTACCCTATGGGAGGTTCTACTCTCTCTGCGACGATTGGTGTGGTTTCCCGTGTGGAACATCATGTCTATGCACACAGTGGGGAGTCTTTTTTAGCTGTGCAGGTAGATGCTGCAGTAAATCCTGGAAACTCTGGTGGTCCAGCACTCTCTCATGGTAAGATAGTCGGTGTGGTGATGCAGGTCATTACCAAGTCTCAAAACATTGGTTATTTGGTTCCTGTGAGTATGGTCAAACATTTTATAGGCGATATGAAAGATGGAAAGTATGATGGTATGGCAGACATCGGTTTGGGTACGCAAAAACTGGAAAACCCAGCCATAAGAAGCTACTATGGGCTGGACGATAATATTTCCGGAAAACTCATCAATAAAGTAGTACACAACTCAACGCTTCATGGCATACTAAAAGAAGGTGACA
>JALXBG010000011.1 GCA_026991605.1 Sulfurovum sp. | reverse complement strand
ATTTACCAACAGGTGAGATAGACATGACTCCAATCATCACAAAGCTTACACGTCAAAAAGAGAAGCTTGAAAAAGAGATACAAAAGTTAAACGGGATGCTAAACAACGAAAGATTTGTTGCCAATGCTCCTGAAGCAGTCATCGCAGAAAATAAGCAGGCACTCGAAGATGCAAACAATAAAATAGCGAAAGTTTCAGCAGAATTAGATAACTTTATGTAGGGTGGGTTTTCCAACCCACCATGATCATAGTAAAAATATAATAAAAGAGCACATATGATACAAGAAGCATACAAAGCATTATTAGCAAAAGAGTACGACAAAGCCTTAGAGCTCTACGAAGCTCTAGAAGAGAAAAAAGAGCCAACATCATACTACTACTTAGGTTTCCTCTATTTTAGAGGGTATGGCGTACCACAAGACACTAAAAAAGCGTTTGACTATTATATCGAGGCAGCAACGAGAGAAGTCCCTCTAGCACAGTTTGAAGCAGCACTCATGCTTGAAAATGGTGAGGGCTGTGAGAAGAATGAATCTGAGGCAGCATTTTGGTACGAAGAAGCAGCTAAACGTGGAAACATCGATGCATTTAACAACCTTGCTGCAATGTTCAAAGAAGGGCGTGGTGTCGTACAAGACTATAAAAAAGCTTTTATCCTCTTTAGCAAAGCAGCAAATGCCAACAATGCCAAAGCACAGTTTAACCTCGGTGCATTGTACGACATGGGATTAGGTTGCGAAGAAGACAAAGAGAAAGCCATAGAGTACTGTAGAAAAGCTGCTTACCAAGGTCATGAGATGGCTAAGGGTATCATAAAGAGAATGCAATCTGATGGACAGATTGTATTTTAATCGCCTATTTAAAGTTTAACTTTTTTTATATAAAAACTTCTCTCTAAACTCTTGACCATGTAAGGGTTTAGAGAAGTAGTAGCCTTGATAACTCAACTCTTCATCAAGTCCTAAAAGTAGATCTTTCTGCTTTTTATCTTCAATACCCTCAATGACAATATTATAATTAAATTGTCTACCAATCTCTAAAATACTAGAAACCAATAAAAGTTCTTTAGGGTTAGATTCTATTTCTTTTACAAATTCTCTGTCTATCTTTAAGGTATGAAATGAAAGCTTTTTCAAATAGGACAAAGATGAGTACCCTACTCCAAAATCATCAATGGCACAACGTACACCATGCCCACGCAAAGTATTAATCACATTTTGTGTACTGTCAAAGTTATCGATAAGTGAACGTTCTGTAATTTCTATCATAATATCTGTTGTCTCTAATCCATAATATTCTAATTTTTGCAAAAATGTATCAGCAAAATTATTTTCAATGAGTTGCTGTGCGTTTACGTTGATAGAGACATATTCCAGTTTCCAAAGACCAAACTTTTTCCATTCGCATATATGTTTACATACATTATCTACCACCCACCATGTTATTTTTGAGAGTAATCCTGCTTTTATTGCAAGTGGGATAAAGGCATCTGGTATAAGTAGTCCTTTTTCAGGATGTTCCCAACGAATAAGTGCTTCAGCAGAATATAATTGCTCATTTTTTATCTTCACAATCGGTTGAAAAAAAAGGTCAAATTGATTTTTATCTACAGCATAAGCCAAGTCATGTTGCAAAACAAACAGCTCTTTCTGTTCTGCATCTAAGGTCTCATTATAGTAAGAGATGTGTCCATGTGTATTTTTAGCTTGATACATTGCAATATCTGCATGTCGAATAATCTCTTCAATATTTTGGTATTTAGGCTCAATAACAATGATACCGATACTTGCTTTAATGTGTAGATGGATATCATTAATAATAAAGGGTTCTTCAAATATCTTTTCTATACACTTTACATACTTCTTTGCTTTATGCTTCGACACTTCACTATCTTCTGAGATATAAGGTATAAGAATAATAAATTCATCACCACCTAATCGACTAACATGACACGTTTCTTCCAATGAATTTTGCAAACGTTGTGAGACATTGAGAAGCACAGCATCACCAACCGTATGCCCCATAGAATCATTAATGCCCTTAAACTGATTTAAGTCTAAGTAAAAGAGTAAAGAATACTGTGTTTGATGATGTTCAGATGTCACCATACTATCCATAAAGTTTTCAAGCCCTCTTCTATTGAGAAGTCCTGTCAAAACATCATGTTCAACAAGGTATTCCAATTCATTTTGAATTTCTTTTTCTTTACTCTTATCTTCAATAAAGACCATCCCACCCATGGTATCATTACTATTATTTTTATAAGGGAATATCTTTGCCTCTACCCATAGTTCAAACCCTTTAACAGTCGTATAAGCACCATGATAACTTTGAGGACCATGGCTTAATGCACGTTTAAGCTTACTCATGGGGCTACTATCTGGAATAATATTCATATCTAAACCAATCACATCATTATCAATATATCCAAATAATTTTTTAAACTGTGTATTACAATCTGTAATAATAAGTGAATTATTATAGGCAAATATACCCACAGGAGCATCGTTAAACATCTCATTAAATATCTCACGTTCAGATGTCATACGATTAAAAGTCTTTTCTTGTTGATACCCTTTCAATATCATACTAACCTGTGCTACATAATAAAGCAGGAGTGCAGCAATAAATATCC
>JALXBG010000010.1 GCA_026991605.1 Sulfurovum sp. | reverse complement strand
AGAGGCTTGGCTGGGATGAAGTGTATCAGAGTGAGTCCAAAGTGACAGGTAAAGAGGGGAACCAAGAGTATCTTTACCATTTCGTAAAAACGGATAAATAATTGGCTTACACTAACACCATACAATCCATCGCCATTGGTTCTTTTGACGGGATGCATATTGCCCACCAGACACTTGCAGAGAAAGTAGATGCCCTTGTGATTATAGAGCGTAATGGTGGGTATTTGACGCCTGGGTATAAACGTGCGAATTTTACTTCTAAGATGTGCTGTTTTTATCACTTCGATGTTATAAAAGATTTGACTCCCGAAGCGTTTATAGACAAACTTCAAACAGACTTTCCTTCTCTTGAAACGATAGTCGTGGGCTATGACTTTGCTTTTGGTAAAGACAAGTCAGGGAGTGGTAAGACACTGGAGAGACTTTTTGACGGTAAGGTGGAGATAGTGCAAGAGGTAAGTGTTGAGGGTGTAGCTGTACATTCTCGTACGATTAAAGCCTATTTGCGTGAGGGTAACATCGCTATGGCAAATAAGCTTCTGGGTAGAACCTACAGTATAGATGGTATGGTTATCTCAGGACAGGGGCTTGGAAAGAAAGAACTGGTACCTACACTCAATCTGAATGTCAAAGAGTACCAACTGCCTTTAGAAGGTGTCTATGCAACGCGCACCAAAATAAAAGGAGCGTGGTTAGACTCTGTAAGTTTCTTAGGACACAGAGTGACTACCGATGACTCTTTTGCCGTGGAGACACATATTTTGACAGGTGACATAGGTGAAATAGAAGGTAAGGTAGAGATGATGTTTGTCGATTTTCTACGTGCCAATAAAAAGTTTGAGAGTTTGGAAGCTTTAAAAGAACAGATAAAGAGAGATATAATATCTGCAAAAGAGCGTTTATGCTAAAACGACTTACTAAAATAGTACTTCTTACCTTACTATTTGGATATATAACCATAGGTGTATTGCTCTATATTTTTCAAGACAAACTCCTTTACCATCCAACACCCAATATAAAAATAGATTATCCTCAATTGGTACTGCACCGAAATGGTGCTAAAGTGGTAGTGCATGTACTCAACAAGGGGCATAAAAATGCCATACTGTACTTTGGTGGAAATGGTGAGTCTATGGCTCAGAGTGCTGACTATATTGCTCAACAGTTTCCAGAGTTTACGTGTTATCTAATGGACTATAGAGGATATGGAAGTAGTACAGGCAAGCCAAGCCAAAAGGCTATTTTCTCTGACGCCTTGGCACTGTATGATAGAGTGAAGAAAAAACATGAACGTATTAGCGTTGGTGGGCGTAGTTTAGGTACAGGTGTTGCAGTCTATGTGGCTGCTCAAAGAGATGTGAGTAAACTTGCTCTCATTACACCTTATGACAGCATAGTAGATGTAGCTCAAGGACGTTACCCGATGTATCCTGTATCATTATTACTCAAAGATACCTATGATTCATTGAGCTTTGTATCTCAGATAAAATCGAAAACATTTATTATATTGGCACAAAATGATAAAGTCATTCCACGTCAAAATTCACAGCGACTAATAGATGCCTTTAAGAAAGAACAGTTAAAAGTTGATATGATAAAAAATAGAGGGCATCATAATATCTCAAATGATAAGCGATATTATAAGATAATGCAAGACTTTATAGGAAAAGGGTAACAATGGCAGAAGACAAAGTATTTACAGAAAAAATAACTAAAAAATTTGAGTTTGACGAAGCAGTTGCTTCTGTATTTGATGATATGTTAAGCCGTTCAGTACCTTTTTATGATGAGGTGAGAAAGTTGGTTATTTCTCTTATCTTGGCAGAACAAAAAGAGGGACGCAAAGTATTAGACCTTGGTTCTTCTACCGCGAAGTTTTTGCTAGATCTTCACTCTAAGATGCAAGTACCTATGAAGCTGAAAGGACTAGATAATTCTCAGGCTATGTTAGACAGAGCAGAACAAAAATGTCAGGCTTTTGGTGCAGATGTTGCGTTAGAGCTTGCAGATATGTTGACGTATGAGTATGCCAATGAAGATGTCATTGTAGCCAACTACACCTTGCAGTTTATACGCCCTATGCAGCGTTTGGAGCTGATGAAGAAACTTTTTGATGGTCTGAATGATGAGGGGATGTTTATATTTTCTGAGAAAGTAGTCTTTGAAGATAAAGTGTTAGATAAACAGATGATAGACATCTATTATGACTATAAAAAAGAGCAAGGTTATAGTGAATATGAGATAGCGCAGAAGAGAGAGGCATTGGAAAATGTACTTATTCCTTTTACCATCAAAGAAAATATACAGATGTGTAAAGATGCAGGATTCACAAAAATAGAAACAGTTTTTCAGTGGGCAAACTTTGTCACATTTGTGGTGAAAAAGTAATTTTTTGACTTTTTCACCAATGTGAATACAATATTCACATGATATCAAAAGGTAACACTTTTTGACATGCCCATAAACGCGGGTTTCATTTTTTAATATGAGTTATTCACAACTTATTCACCATGTGAAAAGATGCTTTTTTTTCAAAAAAATCTCCAATTTATATAAAATTTTAAACTATTTTAAGTAATAAGAATTTTTACATATCATTTTCATACATTTTAAGCTATAATCATTCCATTAATTTTTAGGCACTAGCCTAGTATGTAAGGATAAACTATGAGTTGGACACCAAGTAGCTGGAGAAATTTTCCTATAAAGCAACAACCAACATATGAAGATCAAGCACTCCTTGAAAAAGTAGAAGCTGAGTTAAGTTCATATCCACCACTCATTTTTGCGGGTGAAGCAAGAAGACTAAAAGAAAAACTGGCAGCAGCTGGACGTGGTGAAGCATTTTTGCTCCAAGGTGGAGACTGCGCAGAGAGTTTTTCTGACTTTAATGCGAAGAATATAAAAAACCTTTTTAAACTCATGCTTCAAATGAACATGGTGCTTATGTATTCAACAGGTAAACCTATTGTAAAGGTAGGGCGTATTGCAGGGCAGTTTGCAAAACCAAGATCTTCAGACTTTGAAGAGATTGATGGGGTAAAATTACCTTCATACCGTGGAGATATCATCAATGGTATAGAGTTTGATGAGGCTGCACGTGTGCCTAACCCTAAAAATATGTTAAGAGCCTATAACCAGTCAGCATCTACACTAAACTTGCTTCGTGCATTTTCACGTGGTGGCTTGGCAGATCTAAATAAAGTACATCAGTGGAATCTTGAGTTTATTAAAGACAATCCATTAGGGAAAAAGTATGATGAGCTTTCAGACAAGATAGACCATTCTATGAAGTTTATGGCGGCCTGCGGCTTGACGTCTGATATGATGCCTCAACTCCATCAGACTACCTTGTACACTTCACATGAAGCATTGTTACTTAACTATGAAGAAGCATTGACACGTAAAGATTCAGACACAGATGAATACTATGACTGTTCTGCACATATGCTTTGGATTGGTGATAGAACAAGAGATTTAACTGAAGCGCATATTGAGTACTTTAGAGGGATTCAAAATCCTGTAGGTTGTAAAGTAGGACCAAGTATGGGTGAAGATGAACTCATCGAACTCATTGAAGCACTTAACCCTAATAATGAAGAGGGAAGACTCAACCTCATTGTTCGTATGGGTGCGAGTAAAATCTCAGAAACTTTCCCTCCTCTTCTTAAAAAAGTAAGAGATGCAGGAAAAAATGTTGTTTGGACGATAGACCCAATGCATGGAAATGTTGAAAAGTCTTCAACTGGCTTTAAAACCAGAAACTTTGATAACATTCTTTCTGAAGTAGAACAGTTCTTTAAGATTCATAAAGAGATGGGCACAGTAGCAGCAGGTATTCACCTTGAAATGACAGGAAATGATGTGACTGAGTGTACAGGAAGTACTTCATGTGCCATTACAGATGAAGGGCTTGCTAGCCGTTACCATACACAGTGTGACCCAAGACTCAATGCTTCTCAGGCATTAGAACTTTCTTTTATGCTTTCAGATACTATTACTGAAGCATAGAAGTACCCCTTCTATGAGATAATGAAGATGTTTTTACCATCTTCATACTCATAACTTAACTCTTTTTGATGAATATCCAAAATACTCTTTACAATATATAGCCCTAAGCCTAACCCTTTTTTAGAGGTATGAAATGGTTTGAAATAATTTTCCAAAGGCTCGCTGAGTTTTTCACCCTTGTTTACAATGGCTATTTTATGGTTGTTTATCTGTACCAATACTTTTTTATCTTTGGCATATTTAATGGCATTGTCCAGTAGGTTTTTGATTACTAGTGTAAAGAGCTCAAAATCAACCTCTGCTTGATAATCTTCTATGATTTGCAGTTCAATATGCTCTTTGGCATTCTCAAGCATAAGCAGGTCAATACTTGCTTCTGCAAGGTCAGACATTTTATAGGGTTTGACATCTAGTTTGAAGTTTTTAGAGGTAATCTTCTCTATTTTGGCAAACTCATCAATGAGAAGGTTGAGCCTTTCAAAAATACTATGCATTCGGGCTTTGTTTTTCTCATCTGGAAGCATCTCTGAGACTAATCTTCCTTTAGCTATAGGTGTTTTAAGCTCATGCATAATAGCACGTAAAAAGAGCTGACGTGACTGTAGAAGTTCTCGTATCATGGTTACGGCGTGGTCAAACTCATTTGCCACTTCTGCTATTTCATCTTTTTTGTCACTCGCGCAGTGTATCTCCAGGTTTCCTTCTGAAAATGTTTTAATCTGGTTTTTTAATGTACTGATAGGTTTTAAACTTTTCATCACCCAGAAATAGAGCATTAAAATAAGTAAAAATACAATACTAAAAACAACAATACGTTTTAGAGGAAATTTGAGTTTATTTTTATTTTGTAAAAAAAGTTTAAATCTGTCATTATTGATAAGAATAATACGTTGGAGTTTATAGGTATCGACAGCATATTTTTTATACTTGTCTTTTTCTTTTTCTTTAAAATAATGTTCTATTTGTACAATTTTTGATTTGTCCGTAATGAGAGAGAAGTTTTGAGACTCTAAATAGGCTTCATCTATCTTACCATAGACAAGGTAGTAGTTATAGAGATAATGCGTCACAAGGCGTTCATGCATCTCATTGTTTTCATCATACTTAAGATGGTCATATTTGATAGAACCAATAAATAAAAAGGTAAGTAAAATAAGTATCAGTGAGAAGATAAGCCTGATTTTACTTCTAAGTGAGGTAAAGCGGTTAAACAAGTTTATATCCTACACCGCGTACAGCTTGTATACGTTTGTTATCTCCAAGTTTTGTACGTATTTTAGAGATAATAACATCTAGGCTTTTCCCTTGTGAGTCGATACTCATATTCCCTGCTGTATTGATAATCTGCTCGCGTGATTGTGTGATGCCTTGGTTTTTAACCAGTAGGTTTAAGACCTCAAACTCTGCAGGGGTAAGAGAGAGTGCTTCACCTTTAAAGTAAAGTGTATCTCCCTTAAGCTCAAAATCACTTTTGGGTGCAGCAACTTCTGTGTTTTTTGCTTTTGAATAACGTCTAAGAAGAGACATAATACGTGCATACATCTCTTTAGGGTCATACGGTTTTGGCAGGTAGTCATCTGCACCTATAGCCAAGGCTTCTACCTTGTCATTGATGTCAGAACGTGCAGAAGAGATAATGACTGGAATATCATACTTTTCCATTACCTCTTCGCAGACTTCCAAACCATCCATACCCGGTAGCGTAAGGTCTAAGATGAGTAAATCATATTTTTTTACTCCTGCACTCAAGCCTAGATAAGGGTCTTCAAAATTGGTAATCTTAATATCATATTGTGCTAGATATTCACTCAGTAATTCTGCAAATTCTGCATCATCTTCAATCATTAAAATATTAATCATGGTATGCCTTATATAGGATTATTGTCTTAATTATACTCATTCAAGGTTAATTGAAATCAAATACCTTTTGCATAATGGGTTTTATCTCATCAAAATGATAAGTTTGGGTTGTAAAATGTTCAAAGGCAATAATCCCTTGATAAAGCAGCATATCAGAGCCGTCTTTAGTAGGCTTATTATGACGTTTTGAAAGTTTTAAAAATGGGGTTTCTTTTCCATAAATAACATCGACACAAGCTTTTGCAGAGGGTATTACGATATCGAGTATCTCTTTAGGAGCAGGAAGTGAATCATCTTCCAGACCTGCAGAAGTCATATTAATCACAAGGTCAAATGCACGTGGTTCAAAGGTTTCAAAGGTGTAGGTTTGAAATCCATCGGCTTTGTACTTTTCTAAACGCTCTTGGCTTCTGTTAAGTAGCGTCACTTCATATCCTTCATCGCGAAGGATGTTTGAGGTAGATTGTGCTGTTCCTCCAGCACCTAAAAAGAGTACGGTTTTTACCTCTTTAAATTCCGAAATTGCTTTTAAAAACCCAGGTGCATCGGTGTTGTACCCATAGAGTTTTCCTTCACGTTCTACAATGGTGTTGACCACACCAATTTTTTTGGCAAAGGGATCTAGTACATCACAGGCATTAAATGCAGCCTCTTTGTGGGGTACAGTGATATTAATACCTTTAAGTCCTAAGCGAAAAAAAGTCTCTTTGAGTTTGTTACCATCTTCTAAAAGATGACGGGTATAGCACGCATTATACTGTAGCCCTTGAAAGGCTAAATTATGCATAAGAGGGGATTTGGAGTGGGAAACAGGGTTTCCAAAAATGGCAAAGATTTCTTTTGACATTTTAGAGTGTTTCCATCTCTTTAAGGGTTGCGAGTAGTGCACCTAGTTTGTTTTTGACTTCTAAGTATTCCAACTCCGGGACAGAGTCAGCGACAATCCCTGCACCAGCTTGCAAGGTAATACTGTCAGGCTTGATGAGTGAAGTACGTATGGCTATGGCTGAATCCATGTTACCATCAAAAGAGAAGTAGCCGACACTACCAGAATAAAATCCACGCTTAAGACCTTCATACTGGGCAATGAGTTTCATCGCTTCTATTTTTGGAGCACCTGTCATAGTACCTGCTGTAAAGGTCGCAGCAAAAAGGTCGAACATGTCTTTGCTTTCGTCAATGTGTGCTTCCACATCAGAGACCATATGCATGACATGAGAGTATTTCTCTACACGCATCATGTCAGTGACTTTCACTGTACCAGTACGCGCTACACGTCCGACATCATTACGTCCAAGGTCTATTAGCATGAGGTGCTCTGCACACTCTTTGGGGTCATCGAGCATCTCTTGTTCAAGCTCTTTATCTCTGATAGCATTTTTACCACGTTTTCGTGTACCTGCGATAGGACGAAGGAGTATTTCTCCTTCTGTTAAACGCACCATAACTTCCGGACTTGAACCACAGATGGAAAAATCTTCATAGTCAAGTAAAAAGAGGTAAGGTGATGGATTTTTAGAACGCAGTACACGGTAAAATGAAAGTGGGTCTATCTTTCCCTTTTGTGTATATCTGTTGGCAAGAAGAATCTGAAAAATATCACCTGAGCGAATGTTTTCTTTGGACTCATCTACAAGTGCCTTAAAGCGTTCTTCCTCGATACTGAATGTACCTTCTCCTTCTAGTTTTACAGCTTGTAGAGGCATAGGTGTGCATGTTGTGTGTAAGATATTTTCTATAGCTTCCAAACCATAAGCCATACTCTCATCATTTAAAATCAGTGTGAGTTTCGCTGATTTATGGGAGTAGGCAATGATAATCTTAGGACGTACCAAATCAAGATCAGGTGTGTCCAGTGGGTCAAGTAAATCATCCATACTTTCTTCAAGTGTAGGCTCAAAAACTTTTACCATATCATAGGCAATAAACCCTATAAATCCATCTACAAAAGAAAAACCAAGTTCAGAGGCTTTTGCTTTGTAATGCGCTTTATCAACATTTTTATAATAGTTTTTTAAAAATAAGAAAGGATTTTCATCTACAGTTTTTGTTTCACCGCTAATATCTGTATAGTGGGTAGTTTTATTTTTATAGGTTAAGCGTTCTTGTGCGCCGATGGTGATAAATGAAAAATTGCCATCACTTGTATTCACAACAGACTCAAAAAGCATCGTAATTTCGTTTGGAAAAACCTCTTTGATTTTCCCATAAAGGGCTACTGGTGTGAGTTGGTCAAAAAGTATTGTTTTGTGCATCATGATCTACTTTTGAACAACAAAAGCACTTTTATGTATGCGGTCTCTAATAATATTACGTGCTCTGTCTACTTCAGCTCTTGTTTTATATGGTCCAATGAGGAGTTTTTTATATCCTGTTCTATCTGGATTTGTTATATGGTACTTAAATCCATTACTTTTAATTATAGAAATGAAGTGAGGACTTGGGTTTTCTTTAAATGAACCTACTTGAACATAGTATTTCTCAGCATAAGTTGTTTTAGGCATTTGCTGTTTAACTGCTGGTTTTTTAGTTGTAGTTTTTGTCTGTGTCACTTTTGGTTCACTTGTTGTAACTACTTGAGATTTTTCTTTGTATACAGGTTCCTGTGTTACAGGTAGTTCAATAGCTGGCTTTGCTTTAGTCACTATAGGCTTTTCAATCTCTACTTGTTCTGTTTTTTTCTCTTCAGTAATAGGTTTAACTTCTTCTTCTCTAGAAACTGTTTCCTCATGTATTACTTCTGGTGCTTTTACTTCAGTTTTTTCTTCAATGATAGTAGAGAGTGAAGGTTCCTCTTTTGGTTTGGCAACTTCTGTATTCTCCTGTAGCTTGAGTTCAGGGGCAATCATCTCGGACATATTTTCTTCAAATGCAAGTTCATCATTTTCTGGAGACTTGAGTAACGTTTTTGTAAGTATTATGCCAACAATCAATACAATAATGAGTAGTGCAACAAGGGTCAATAGGCTTTTAGTTTTGTTGTTTTTTGGTGCAATAGTATCGATAATGAGGTCATCAAGATTGTGATCATTCATAAGGGGAACTCTCCAGATATAATTTTGAAGTGATTATATC
>JALXBG010000009.1 GCA_026991605.1 Sulfurovum sp. | reverse complement strand
CTTCTACCCTCTATGCAACCAAGTACATCACGATAAAACTCTCTTGTCTCTTCTAGGTCTGTGACATTAAATGCCAGATGAAATATAGACTGCACATTTTCTCCTTTATATTACTCAAAGAGTGTATCATGAATTACATCAAGATTTTCTAAACTAGGTGGCTCATTGTGTTCATCTATATACGCTTTTAAGCGTCCATCCTCAGCCATATTTTTAGCCCAGTTCTTGAGTGACTTACGCTCTTTTTCATACTTCATATACGGCACAGCCATCCCACAGCTTGTCTCTACTGCATAAATGTCAAAGATAAAGAGCTGACGGATGTGCTTCTCATTCACACCAAAGTGACTCAAGTACCCTTCAAAGCGTTCATCATTTTTTTCTATAGGCTCTGCCTTGCAAAAAAGTCTTACGATGTTGGCATTGCCTTCAAAGGCATTAAACACAAGTGTAAACTCCCCTCCTGCCATCGCATCTCTATAAGTACGGTTACCTGAACCTGGAAAATCTAAGTAGAGTAAAGTCTGCTTATCAAGTACACGTATAGAATCATACCCCTTAGGAGAGAGATTCACCTCTTTACCACTGGAACTTGCCAAATAAAAAAGCTTTTGTTTTTTGATAAAATCTATATCTTTTTGCTGGAGTATTTTGTATTGTTTTCCCATGATAACACCTTTTATATTTTAATTATTGTACCAAATAGTACATAAATTTAAAATAACCCTTGACATTTTTGTACCACTTAGTCTATAATGCTCATATGACAAACAAAATACAAACCCGTGGACGACCAAAAGCATTTGATGAGACAGAAGCACTTACTGCTGCAATGCACTACTTTTGGGAACACGGTTATGACAATACCAGCCTTGATAACCTACTTGTAGCTATGGGCATTAAGAAAAGTTCTTTTTATGCAACATTCAAAAGTAAAGCTGAAGTCTTTTCTAGATGTTTAGCACTTTATAGAGATGAAACCTATAGACAACTCAAAGCACTCAAAGAGCAGATAGGTCCTAAAGCCACAATGATGCAGCTTACTGAGATGACCATCAAAGAACTTGAAGAGTCTGGTAATGTCAAAGGATGTTTACTCATCAACTCAGGGAAAGAGTGTTATAACAGATACAGTGACCTAAGTCATCAAATAAAAATAGAGTTCAATTTTGTACAAGATTTATTTGTATCGTTTATTAAAGAAGCACAGGAACTGGGAGAGATTATTTCTACCAAAGATGCCCATGTCATCTCTGGACGTTATATGAATACACTCAATGGCTTAGTAGTCACTATACAAGCAGGTGCCTCGCAGGAACTCATTGATGATTTGGTAGAGAGCTTAAAAGAGATATTAGAATAGTGAACCCCTCACTCTTCTAATATCTTTTTTATTTATTATTTTTGTACCAATAAGTACAAAAATATAAGAAGATATAAAGATAATCATAACTTTAGGTGTACATTTCTGTACCAATAAGTACAAATATAATAAAAGGATACTCAATGAGTTTATTACATATACCTCCTGTAGAAGAAGCAACGGGTGAAGTAAAAGAGATATTTGATGAGATAGTAAACGTTAGAGGGAGTGTGCCCAATGGTTTAAAACTATGGAGTGTGAGTCCAAGAGCACTAAAAGCACAATGGGCAGGTATAAAAAGTATTCTTTCTCGTCCAAAAGAAGAACAAAAGCTCTACACCATCATACGCTACCTCGCTTCAGATGAAAATGGCTGCACCTACTGTATTGGACTTAATGGTAGTATGCTCATAAATTATTATGGCATGACACAAGATGAACTTATAGCCATACAAAAAGCACCATCGAATGCCCCCTTAGATAAAAAGAACAAAGCACTACTTATATTTGCCATGAAAGCTATCAAAGATGCTGACTCTGTAAGTGCAAATGATATAGAACTACTCAAAAAACTGGGGATATCAGAAAAAGAAATGTTTGATATTGTCCTTGCTGCCAGCCATATGTTTGTGGTCAATACTCTATTTAAAACATTCAAAGTGGAACAAGATAACTAAAAAATGAAATTATTGAAAAAGGAAATATCATGAATACATTAGAAGCTATACAAGCTCGTAGATCTGTAAAACATTTTGATAAAAAACACATAATGACTCAAGAAGAGATAAACAAACTTTTAACACTCGCTATACTTTCACCAACAGCCTTCAATATACAGCATTGGCGTTTTGTTCTAGTGGAAGATAATGAGTTAAGAATAAAAATTAAAGAACAAGCTTGGGGTCAAGAACAAGTCACAGACGCATCTTTACTTCTTATTCTTTGTGCAGACTTAAAAGCTTGGGAAAAAGAACCTCACCGTTATTGGGTAAATGCACCAAAAGAAGTCCAAGAATTTATGTTACCAACCATAGATGGATTTTATCGTAACAAAGAACAGGTACAAAGAGATGAGGCTTTTCGTAGCTGTGGGATAGCTGCACAAACTATCATGTTAGCAGCGAAAGATATGGGATATGACTCTTGCCCGATGGATGGTTTTGATTTTGAAGCAGTGGGTAAATTAATAAAACTTCCTGATGATCATGTCATCTCTATGTTTATTACTATCGGAAAATCGATACAAGAAGCATCACCACGAGCAGGACAACTTCCCGTGGAAGAAGTCATAATAAAAAATAATTTTTAAAAGGAAATACTATGAAACTA
>JALXBG010000008.1 GCA_026991605.1 Sulfurovum sp. | reverse complement strand
AAAATAAATTATGTTATCTTAACATTAAGAAACAAAAATGAAAGACACAAATGCATAAAATACTCATTATCAGTACAGGTGGTACTTTTAACAAACACTATAACCCTATAAATGGCACACTTGAGATCGATAAAATATGTTTTGCTCTCCAAGAAATAGCATCTAAATGGCTCACAGAGTTTGAAATACTCAATATCATAGGCAAAGACTCTCTAGAGATGACAAATCATGACAGACTGGAACTCCTCAGCACCATACATCAATCAGACTATGACAAAATCATCATAGTCCATGGCACTGACACTATGTATATTACAGCCGAGTATTTAGCGGATGCCAAACTAAAAAAAAGCATCGTCCTTACAGGTGCCATGGTACCCTACTCCATAGACCCAGTGGAAGCCACAGCCAATTTGGCTTCAGCCTATGGATACCTTAATGCATTAGAAAAAGAGGGAGTGTTTATCGCTATGAATGGCGTAATGGGCTTGTATGATAAAGTAAGGAAAAATCGTAAAGAGGGTAGGTTTACCCTCTAGCTATGATTATCAACAGTCGGTGGTACCACTACAGAGTCTGCCTGCATACTCAATGCTTCAGGATATTTTTTATAATGTACTCGTACTGCATTTGCTAAACGTTTTTTAACCACTTCATCTACCAAAACTATTTGACCTTCAGGTAGTGCCTCAAGTAGTCCTAAAAGGAGACTGTCTTGTGGCTTAGTCATTAATGGTAGCCAGCTATATAGTAGTGGTTTATTGATATGAGAAGGGATAGACCCCATAATGCCTACATCATTTTGATCATGCACTAGCAACCCTGATGTTGTACCTCTATCGAGTGTAAGTACTTGGAAAAAATAAAGTGTATGGTAAGCAAATTGTAATTCTTTCTCCTCTTGTGTGTAGGTTGTATAATATTGTAATGCTTGTAATGTTATACCTATGTAAGCATCTATCATTTCCTTCCCCATACTAAAGGCGAAAGTTCTATCTTCTTCAAAATCTCCCGTATTAAAGTTTTCTAAATAAAAATGGCTCACTCCACGGGTACGATTAAGTACTGGTATATTGAAATATCTATCACCTTGTGCTTTACCTTTTTCATAATACTCCCCTGCTGCACGATCAAGTGCCATTTCAAAGTCACGTTTAAAAACATCATTCTTAAGACTTGGATTCAAATCTCCCATGATTCGCCAGTACCCTTTACCATCGCGCATTTGTGTCCATGAAATATGCATATGCATAGAGGGAGCATGAGGGTTACTAGGATGAATAATAGTTGATATAGCCGTAGCAGAAGAGAGCTGTTTAGTCTCATCTTCATCATAATGCACCTGAGAAACATTCACTGATGCACGATTAAAAAGTGTTTCATCTCTTGCCTCATAACGTACACCACCCCCATGTATGCCCTTGTCACGCTCCCACTCTACTGCTTCAAAGGGTGAGTCATTACCCAGTGCATGACCCACATCATTAAGCTTAGTTACAAAATACTTTTGTAAGCCTTGTACAAGTTCATTTGCTTCTTTTGCTTGTGGTGATTTTGCAGAGATTCTTAGCATCAATTGCCTCTTTATTTATATTTTTGTACTATTATATCATACAAAATTTTATTTCATTTTGATACAATGTTTGTTAAGAAAAAGAATTCATAATTAAAGATTGAATCCTCTAAATACAAAGGATAAAAGAATGAAAAAATATTATTTACTCTTAGCAAGTCTCTCCATTTTAGGTCTTTCAGGATGTACAAGTCCTACAGGCATGATAACACCAAGACAAAGCTATACAACAACACAAAACCATACAACAACTCAAAGCTATACAACAACAACCAGCTATGAAAAACCAACCCCACATAAATTGGCACTTTACCAACAAACCATGAGATCTATTGCATCAGGTATAAAACATGATAGTAATTACAGGAGAATCACCCTCGATACACCAGAAAAAAAAGAGTGGTTTAGAATGCTAACATACAGACTGTGGGACAGACAAATAACACGTCAGCAATTTATGAGTGAAGGTTTAGCAAAGTACCCTACACATCGTTATGAGTTTGAGTTTGTTATCAATGGGTTTGAAAATATTTGTGCAAGTAGCTAAACATACTCTATCGGATCCACAGCCTCAGCTTCACTAAACCCTTTAAGTCTTAGCCTACAAGAGTCACATACTCCACAGGCTTTTTCTTCTTCTTTATAACAAGACCAAGTATATTCTAAAGGTACACCAAGTTCCAATGCTTTTTGTACAATTTGAGACTTTTTAAGTGCTACAAGCGGCATTTTTATGCTTATATTTGTCTCATCTTTTGTACCTAGATTAATAGCCTTTTGCATCTGTTCTATGTAGCTTTCTCTACAATCAGGATACCCAGAACTGTCTTCTTCTACCACACCTATAAAGAGTGCTTCTGCCCCATGCTTCTCTGCTACTGCCGCTGAGATAGAGAGAAAAATGCCATTTCTAAAAGGTACATAGGTCACGGGCACACCCTCTTCTATACCTCCCGTAGGAACTTCTATGCTTTTATCGGTCAATGCAGATGCACCAATGTGTTCAAAAAACGGCAGGTCAATCTCATAGCTTTTTACTGCACCCACAGAGACTGCTACCTTACGAAAACACTCCATTTCTTTATGCTCCGTACGTTGACCATAGTTAAAATGCAAAGCGATAATCTCATACCCCTCATTTTGGGCTATCTTCGCACTTAAAGCACTATCCATGCCTCCTGATATAATACATACACAACGTTTTTTCATTTTTAATCCTGCATCAAATTTCACCACCATTTTACCACTATTTGGGTAAACTTCCAACATGATAGATTTGGATAATCAAACAAACTTGAACATTGAGCTTAGTAAGTTAGAGAAGATTGCTACTACATTCACCAATAGAGAAGTAGAGCTTATCATCACAGATGATGAGACCATGCAGAGTCTCAACAGTGAGCATAGAGGCAAAGCATCTTCTACAGATGTACTCTCTTTTCCACTGGAGACCCCTTTTACGGAACAGTCTATTTTTGACATGCCGCTGGGTTCTATAGTCATTTCAGAAAGCTATGTTGTCAAAAAGTCTCAAGAGCTTGGACATACACCCCAAGATGAGCTCTCTCTTCTTTTTATACATGGAATGCTGCATCTACTGGGTTTTGACCATGAAACAGATGATGGGGAGATGAGAGCAAGAGAAAAAGAGCTCATAGAGCAGTTTGATTTACCACAAAGCCTTATCGTAAGAACAGAGGAGTATTAGTTTGAATTTTGTTATATTTGTTATCGCCATGGGCGTACTTATCTGGGGTGCAGACCTTATTATCCAACAAAGTGAGCGTATTGCACTGAAGTTTAGAATCCCTGAGTTTATCATCGGGGCGACACTCATTGCTTTGGGTACATCACTACCAGAAATGGCTGCAAGCATTGCAGCCTCTTACAATGGGAAACCAGATATCGCCATAGCCAATGTCATCGGAAGTAATATCCTTAACATTACACTCGTACTGGCTACTGTTTTTCTCATAGCTAAAAAGATAACACCAAACAGAGACTTCTTTGCCAAAGACAGTACATGGGCACTTGTCCCGGTGCTTGTCTTTATTCTTATGATTATCGATGGTGTTATCTCCCGATTTGACGCTATACTTTTATTGCTTCTTATGGGAGCATATATGCTCTTCTTACTTCAGGATGCTAAAAATATTCCAGAAGAAGATTTAGAAGATTTAGACGAAAGTAACTTTTCATGGGCTACAACTATTCCTGTACTTGTAGGTGCATTTATTTTGGTAGTTATTGGGGCACATTTTACTGTAGAAAGTGCTTCAGAAATAGCAAAAAGTTTTGGTATCTCTGAATGGATTATCGGTATTGTCATGATATCTCTTGGTACTTCGCTACCAGAGCTTGTTGTAAGTATCTCTGCTGCCATTAAGGGAAAAGTAGACATGGCTATAGGAAACATTATTGGCTCCAATATGGCAAATATTACGGTGGTTATCGGTGCAGCAGCACTAACAAATCCACTCACCATCAATGCACCAGCCTATCTCTTCGATATTGCAACCATGATAGTAGCAACCCTACTGCTTGTCTTTATTACAGCAAATAAACTCTATAATAAATCAGCAGGAATTTCTCTTATCATCATCTTAGGATTGTTTTTAAACCATACTTTGCAGAGTATGTAATAGAATGGGTTATTAAGTATATTCACTAACTTTCGCCAATTCTATTTTAAACATTACTCATATATTTTTCTACTTCTTCTTCTAATGCTTCTAAATTCTTTTTATATATAGATACATAATCAACTAAATATGTTCTTTGTTTTTGTGAGATAAAATAATTTAAATCTTTAAACATATTTATCATAGTTGGGGCATATATATTTTCACACAAAGCAAGCGTAGTTTTAGCATACTCACCCAATGCAATAAATTCTTGATCATAAATCATATTTTCAAATGAATCTCTTGTCACTTTCAAATATTCCATAGTTTTAAGTAGGTTTTCTAGATACTCCAAATTACTTTTTGTTTTTCTTATGCCTTTTGCAACATCTAATACCTCTTTATTAAAAGAAAAAACAATTCGATTTTCATTATCTTTTCTCCTTCTAATTTTATCAGTCATAATCAAAAAATTCTCTAATGCCATATATACATCTTTAGCTTCAATTGGCTTAGAAATAGCAGCATTCATACCAGCTTGTTCCATCTTTTTTAGTTCATGTGGAAATGTCATAGATGATATTGAGATAATGGGTATCTTTTCCCATTTTTTCATTGAACGAATCTTTCTTGTCATAAGTATACCGTCCATTATCGGCATATTAATATCAGTAAAAATAATATCAATTTCTTCATCCTCAAGTAAATCAATCATTTCAGAACCATTACGCATACAAAAAAGTGTAATCCCATCTTTCATTAAAATATTTTGAAGGATTTTTTCATCTACTTTACTATCTTCAACAATGGCAATATGTGCACCTCTATAGCGATCTAAATAATTATCTTTAAATTGATTCTTTCCTTTAATTATAAATGCCTTACTATTGAATATCTCTATATTATTTATTCCTTTTACTGCTTTACTTTTAAGAATAAATATTTGATAAAGAATTTCTTCAACATCTCCAATAACAGTTGGATTATATAATTCTGCATGTGCTATAGATTTGGAAAGTTTTATTTTTTCTTCATCCTCAAATAACTCATGTACAATGATAATTTTAAAATTACTTTTTTCATCTTGATATATGGTTTTAAAAAAACTTATATGTTTATATGACAAATCTGTCGATCTCATAATTGCCATATCATATTTGCTTAGATTGGGTTTTTTACTTTCAAAATCATTCAATTTCATATTCTCAATATGAATACCATATGTTTCAAAAATGTATTGTGTTCTCTGTGTATCATATTTATCTCTACCAATAAACAAAGCTTTTTTATTAGCTAAAACTTCTCTCAATTCTTCCTGGTGATTTTTATCATTTTTATCTTCATAATATGGTATTTTGAATGTATAATGTGTACCTACTTTTTTACTGTTTGTTAAGGTTATGGTACCATTCATAGCTTCTGCTATTATCTTAGCCTTAGCAAAAGTATTTACATTATTACTCTGGCTACTCAAAATTTGTTTTACATCAGAATACTGTCGAAATATCTTCTTATTTATGAGTCCTTTTTCATTAATAACATCAAAAATTAAAAATTTATTTTTATATTTATAAATTTTCAACATCACTTCTGATGCTTTATTTAACAAAAGAGCGTCTGATATTAGTCTTTCTAGCACCTGTTCTACATGATGATTGTCACCAACAATATATCTACCCACTTCATTTTCTACATCATAATAAATTTTATGCTCATTATCTTTTATCAAATGAGCTACTTTATTAGTTATAAAATGAAGTAAACCACTAAGACGAAATGGTTGATTTTCAATTTTAATTTCTTTGATTTCGTCTTTATATTGTTTAATCTTATTTATATCTGTTGTCTCTTTCTCATTCGAATTATCCGTTGATGCAGACGGAATATTCTTCTTATTATTTCCATAGAAAATATTCAAAAAACTTTTCATTTTATACACCATATAATATAAATTTGTCTATTGACATATATAAGTATATCTACAAAAGCAAGGTAATAAGGAATTTTTTTTAAGATGCCTGCTTACTAAAGTAGAATAAATAATGCAATCAGGCGATCTCGAGTGTGAGATCCATAATTTTCTGCCCCCGCTTCACAGTGGGTTTAGCTTTAACTTATGCTAAGTATGGTACATGAGTATAATTTAAATATAACTTAATTTATCTCTTTTAAACGCATATGTATAAATTAAAATGAATAGTATAATAATACTAAATAACTTTTATTTAGAGCTATTGATATCATCAATCTCAGAAGGCAAACCTTTATCTTTAAAATATCCATGATTAAACAACCATTTATAGATATCTGCCACCATAGGACCTGCAGTACTTCCTCCATGTCCACCATGTTCTACAAGCATGGTCACAACAATCTTAGGGTTGTCATAGGGAGCATAGGTTGTAAGCCATGCATGAGAACGATGAAAATAGGCAAGTTCTGACTCTTTTAAACGCTTTTTTGTTGACTGTGGGATAGATGTGACTTGTGACGTTCCTGTTTTACCCGCTACTACGATAGGAAGATGGCTCATTGTTTTAAATGCTGTACCACCTCTGATGTTACATACATCATACATCCCTTTACGTATCTCCCCCAAATAATAGCTGTCAAAATCAATATGTCTGAGCTCAGGTTTTATCTCTTTCCCATCAATCACTTTTGCCATATGTGGGACTGCCAGATTGGAGGTAGCGAGCATCCCTGTATAACGTGCTATCTGCAAAGGTGTCACTAGATCAAACCCCTGTCCAATGGCAGATATAACAGTCTCACCTTTATACCAAGGCTGATGAAAACGTTTTCTTTTCCATGCTTTGTCAGGAATGACACCAGCATATTCTTTGGGTAAATCAACACCTGTTTTCACACCCAATCCAAAAGTACGAAGATTTTTTGCTATCGCATCAATACCTACTTTCAAACTCTTGTTATAAAAGTAAACATCACAAGACTCACGTATGGCACGTCTAAGCCCTACTGTCCCATGTCCCCAACGTGACCAACATCTAAATTTATGTTTGCCAGAACCAAGCGTAATAAAACCAACACAATGTTCTGTAGTATCTAAAACAGAGGGTTGTGCTTTAGAAAATGCCAAAGCCATCCCCGGTTTTATACTTGAACCTGGAGGATAGGTACCATGGATAAACTTATTGGTAAATGGGTGTGCCAAATCTGACTGTAAAGCTTTCCAGTCTTTAGAACTGATACCCCCAACAAATAAATTAGGGTCATAAGAAGGGTATGATACGGCAGCAAGAAGTTCACCATTTGTTCTCATAACTATTGCTACCCCTGTATGCTCTCCAAAACGTTCATAAATCATCTTTTGCAAGTCAATATCGATGTTGAGCTTGATATTTTTATTGTCTTTAGGTTCTTCTTTTTCTAAAATTTTAATGGCTTTATTTGTTGCCGTTACTTTAGAGATTTTATAGCCAAGCTCACCTTCTAAAACTTTGTTGTAATAGCGCTCTAATCCACTCTTACCTACTTTACCCACTTCATCGACCACAGGGTCTTTTTTATTTTCTTTTTTATTTGATCGCCCAGTGTAGCCTACAACATGTGCAGCAAATTTACCATACGGATAATAACGTTTAGTCTCTGCTTCAATTTTTAGATTAGGCACCAAAGAGAGTTTAGGATAGGCTCCCATCATATCTGCATAATGTATAAAGTCTACCACTTTAATATAGGTATGGTTATAAGGAGAGTTATGCTTTTTATAGACTTTAAGCATAACAGTTTTATTGAGATCTGGAAATGTTTCTATGAGTTTATCTATTACTTTATCAAGTTCTGCACTCTTACTTTTTAGGTGAGGTGCAATAGAGACAGAAAAACCTATTTGATTCATGGCAAGTAATTTACCATTTACATCGAAAATCTCACCACGCACAGGTTTGATAAACTGTTTTCTTTCTATGTTTTCCTTCGCCAATCCCTCATAATAGAAGTTAGACTTGATACTTACATGATACAACCGGGTAATCATCACAGCCCAGAAGGCAAAAAAGACAACTAGTATAAACTTATATCTCATAAAAGTACCACAACCAACATATCAACGACTAGAGAGTAAAGCAATATCGTATCCAAAACAATACTTTGTGTCTGAAAAATAAAATCAAAAGCAAACAATGCACCTAAGTAAAAAAGATCTAAAGTGACAACGGAAAGAATAGCTTTACAAAAATTACAGCGTCTAAAATGTCTCAGATACGGATAAACTGTAATATAAAAGATGAAAGATGAAATAATCGTAAGGAACAAAGGTAACGAGAGATTCACTTCCAAATTTACAAGATACACTGCCGCAAAAAAAATAAATCTAGGTTTTTGTTTTTCTAATCCTTCAACAAGGAGATAAGATGCGGCACCAACGAAAAGAGGTAAAAAAACATAAATAGAGATAAGCATAGGATAAAAAAGAATAAAAAAGATAACTATTATTAAAAAAAGTGCTTTATATTCTACCTTTGCAGTGTGCTCCATATCACAAAACTCTTACAATGTTAACTTATATACCAGTGCTACTTCATTACATACAGGGAAATGAATACACTTGATACAATCTGCCCAAATCTTATGTTCCGGAATGACCTCTTTTTTAATCTCTTTAAAATGCAGTTTTTCAAAAAACTGAGGTAAATAAGTTAGAACAAGAACATCTTCTTCTACACCTAGTATTTTCGCTTCTTCAAGCGTAAACTCTACCATACGTTTACCTATACTCTGCCCACGATACGCTTCATCTACAATAAGGCTGCGTATTTCAGCTAAACGCTTAGAGTGTATATGTAATGCCGTATAAC
>JALXBG010000007.1 GCA_026991605.1 Sulfurovum sp. | reverse complement strand
ATAATAGGGTTCAATCTTACTCTCATAATACATAGTATCACTCTCTCTTTCTCCCTCTAAAGTGATGGGCTTAGTAAAAGTTCCAAAGATATACTCTTTATCCAAGTCAAATATCGCAGAAGAGATATTAGGATTATAAGGATATTGTAAGGGTATAGTGTTAGATTGATGAAGGTGACGCAGTGCAGACTTGATACTTTCTGCCTCATATTTTAAGGACTCTCTTTGATTATCCAATAAATTCTGTTTAGTAGCACTATAAAATATCCATGAAGCCAAAGAGAAGAGCAGAAGTGTAGAAGCCAAATAAATAACTAGAAAGCGTACTAGACTTCTTCTTTCACTACTTAACAAAGCGATACCCTACATTTTTGATGGTTTCTATCTTCTCTTTACCTATGGCTGAACGGACTCTTTTGATGTAGGTACGTAAAGAACCATTGCTTGGCTCTTCATCATATTCCCATAATGCTTCATTGATGGTCTCATAGTCTAAAAGTGCATCGCTATGCTGTAAAAAAAGTGAAAGAAGTTTCAACTCCTTGGTCTTAAGTGGAATCTTCTCTTCACCGCGCATGAGAATAAACTCTTTCATATCAAAATACAAATCCTCATCTACTTTTATCTTATCATCATGCGTGCCATAGGTACGTTTGAGCAGAGAGTCAACACGGACAGAAAGCTCTTTCAAGGCAAAAGGTTTACGGATGTAATCATCACAACCCAAGTCAAATCCCTTCTCAACATCTTCCACACTGTTCAAAGAGGTAATGAAAATAGCAGGTGTCTCCTTACCTTCACTTCGTAACTGCTTCAAGAACTCAAACCCACTGATATTTGGTACTTTCACATCAAGCAGCATTAAGTCTATATGCTTCTCATAAGCTATCTCTTCTGCCTGAATGCCATCATAGGCAGCATACACGTCATAGCCCTTAAGCTCTAAAAACTGCTTTACTGTATCACTGAGCTGTATATCATCTTCAAGAAGTAAAATGCTTATTGCCATAGATTTCCTTCACTCATTAGTATCATTGTACCTATCTTAGCAGTCTAACATGAACTTTATGTGAATAGCCACTATCTCATAGAAAATATTAAACGATTTAATAGAGCACATTAACGTATTCATCAATTTTCAATGCAACTTGAATATAAATAGATATAAAAAAAATCAAGGATAAGAATATCTAAAAATTATAAAATGAGGTAAATAAAACGAAGTGGCGGAGAGTGAGGGATTCGAACCCTCGGTACCCGTGAAGGTACACACCCTTAGCAGGGGCGCGGATTAAACCAGCTCTCCCAACTCTCCAAGTGTTTTGTGGGTGAGATTATAATGCAATTGCCTTAAATAAAAGCTTAAAAAAAGATGCAATTTTTAGCTTTTATATTTTTTTAAATTTGATTCTATTTTTTCCTGCATCTTTTGCTTCGTAAAGTGCTTTATCTGCACAGAAAAGAAGAGAATGTACATCATCACTCTCTTCTTTTTTTGCCAAACCAAAACTGGCTGTCATATGTCCTACATTTTTAAAGGTACGTGTATCTACCAGTCTTCTGAGTTGCTCTACTTTTATCATGGCATTCTCAATATTGGTATTCTCTAAAAGAAGTAAGAACTCCTCACCACCCCATCTTGCAAATAAATCATCTCCACGAACGTTATTCTGTATGAGTGTTGCAAACTCTTTTAAAATCTTATCTCCAACTTGATGTCCATAGGTATCATTGACTTTTTTGAAATCATCAATATCCAGCACCACCAATACACCCTCTTTTTTCTTTTTTATCAATCTTTCAAGATGTGAATTGAAATAACTTTTTTTGTATACACCAGTGAGACTGTCAATCTGCATATCCTTAGTTAACTTTGTTACTTTTGTTAAGGTAAAAAGCCTATGTGTTGATTCTATACATGAAGCTTGAAGTATGAAAGTATCATCATCAATAATCACGTATTCTTCTTTTGAATTCACACGTTCAAACAGTGCATCATAATCTTTTAGCCCACTGTCTAAATATGTATATAGTTTCAGGTCTTTACTTTTTAACTCAGAAACTTTTTTCACACTAAAATATTCCATGAATTGTTCGTTAACATAGGTTATTTCATCTTTATTTGTTACAAATAGAAGTGCATTTTGACTGTTTAAAATCTTTTGAAGTGTAGTGTTCAAGAGTATAGATTCATTACTATATTGAAGCAATTTCTGTTGGCTTAATGTTGTATCGGTAATATTATGCAGTAAAATAAGTGCTATCTTTTCATCATAATATTCAACACTCATATTGACATAATAATTATTTTTATAAACAGATTCTACAACATAAGATAGCTTTGGTTCTGAAAAAATTTTACGAATGTTATCTTCAGCACCAACAAACTCTGGAAGCACAAATAAAATATCATCCCCAACATTTAGCTTATTTTCTAAATATTTGTGTACATCTTCTGAACTACTTACCACAGTAAAATTTTTATCTATCAGAATATACTCAATAATATTTTTAGAAAGTACCGCATTGAATATTATTTGTATATTTTTCATCTAATCATTTTTTTCACAAGTTCTATAAATAATTCTTCTACATTTTTATTATCTTTTGCAGAGGTAAGAAAAACATCATCTTCCAAAACAATACTATCTCTGTCTATTTCACTTAACATATCTGCCTTGTTATATGCAGTAACATAATGTGCATCAGGGTTTTCTGATAAAAAAACATCTTTATGTTCCTGTAAATTATCTAGTGTTTCTTTGCGCGTAATATCTGTAACAAAAATGGCGCCACTTGCCCCTCTGTAGTATCCTAAAGATATCTTTTTACTTGGAGTTGAACCTTCCACATCCCAAATAAGAAGTTCACATTTTACTCCATCTATTTCAACTAACTTTTTAGAAATTTTAACACCAATGGTTGTTAAGTATTTGTCATCAAACGCACCATCAACATATCTTTTTACCAAACTTGTTTTACCAACTGAAAAATCACCCAATAAAAGTATTTTTTTTCTAATCATCTATTATTTCTCCATTTCTTACTACTATTATTTTTCTCTAAAGTTTCTTTGTCATTTTTTAACGCTGAAATTTCATCATCTTTACGCTGAATTATTTGAGAAAGTTCTGTTCTACTCTTATCAAGTGACTTAGTCAGTTTTAAGACCTTATTATTCAATACATCAACAGAGGTAGAAAAATTTCTTTCTAATAATTTCAGCTTTTCATCTACACTTATGAAAGATCCTGTCCCCATATTTGTTAAAGCTCTAAAACGTTGATTAATATAGGAAATTGGTACCGTAAGATTATCTTGTATCTTGGTATTTTTTTTATAATTTCTTAATAATGTGTGAATTTTATCTATCTTGTCAAGAGAACTTATCTGTCCTTCAAGTACCAATATATCTTCTCGCTTTTGAATAGATATATGTTCTCCCGTCTGGGCATAAACCTTACGTTCTAAACTATCAGCGATATACCATGTTTTAAAAAGGTACACACCATAGGCAAGAAGCAGTAAGCCTAAAAATATAAATATATATTTTGCAGGATTTTTCTTAGACTTAGGTGTCTTTGAAGGTGCTTGGGTATAGAGATAATCTTCCATTTTCATAGAAAGATTTACTACCTCTTGCGCACTATCATCTCCGTCAAAATGATGAAAGAAGTCACTATATTCCTTCAAGACAGAAGCAAAAAATGCATTTATCTCTGCACGCTGTTCATAGTCAGGTTCTGCATCTAAAAAAGCTACAATGAAGACAGAACCTGCACTCTCTATATAGAGTGTGGCATTCCCATAAGAGAGTATCTGTACTTCACTGCCTGTCTCTGCATTTTGTGCCCAGTCATTGATAAAGTCTTTAATCGCAGATGCCATAGAGGCTACCATATGGGCATCATCTATCTCTTTATTTTCAAGATGTGCCTCGGCGATGAGCAGTGAACTCTCTTTCTGGATAACAAACAGTGAAGAGATAATTGCTTCACTGCTCTCTTCCATGAGTAGTTCAGTTTCACTCACGCCAGTCAGTTTAGCTTTTGCCTTACGTTTATAGCGTTCAAAAGAGAATCCACTCTCTATCTTTTTATTGATAGTCTCCATCATCTCTTTAATGGCCTGTGTCACATACTTCGAAATCATACCACCCATAATAGGATAAAGTGCATCAATCATCGTCTCTTTATTGTCAGCAATACCCTTGGATATGGCCGGTGTGACACGCTTCATAATGGTGGCATCATCTTGTGCTTCAAAGTCGAGTGTTTCGACTTTTGATTCTAGTTTTTTAAGTTGTTCGAGTTCATCGGCTAAAAGAAGTTCTTTTAGCTTTTCTAACTCTGAAGGACTACTTTTCAGTCTTCGTACCTTGTGTTAACACGGTATTCATGTCCGTACCTTGTATTTTCATCGCAACATCTAGGAGCATTTGTGCCATAGAGTCACGTGATAATTTGTCATCTGAAAGTCCAGCAAGACCTTTTTCAAGTGTTGTTTGTATCTCTTTTTGCATTGCAACCATGTTCTCTGCCATCTTTTTGTTGTCATCAGCAACATTTTCTTTCATAATTTTAAGTTTTGTAGCAAACTCATCTTTTTGGTTCATGAGTTGTTCATGTAGGTTTTCATCAGTACTGTCTATAAGTTCTTTGAGTTTCGTACGCTCTCTTTGTGTAGCAGAGGAAAGGTTGTCTATCTTCTTTTCAAGGACTTCCAATGAGCGTTCTGTCTCTTTTTGCAGTTTGGTATGAGATTCGCCAAACGCTTTTGTCATTTTCCCTTCCATGACTTTAAGTGTGTCGTTAAGCTTATTGAACTGTGCCTCAAAATCTTTGATTTGATTTCCAAAGATTAAATCTCTAATCTGATCTACATTGTTTGCATTTTTATCTGACATGTACCCTCTTTAATATTATTTGCATTATTTTAGCACATAAAAGTCTTAGTATAGTTATTTTTGCCCAAAATTATGCTATAAATACATAAAATATTTAAATATTTAAAGGATTTTACATATGTTTCAAAAATTGGCACCACTTATTATATTAGGATTATTTGTTGCAGGTATGTACTTTATGCTGCAAGGTATGGAAAAAGCAAATCATATGAGCAAAGTAAAACACGAAATTAAAAAGTAGACATTAAATACTCTGAATAACTTTTAAAATCTGCTCTACTTTAGCTTGAGGATTTTCGTCTTTATAGATGGGACGTCCCACAACAGGGTAGTCAACGCCCTCTTCATTGGCTACTTCTAAAGTTGCCACTCTCTGCTGATCTCCGGCATCTTCACCAAAAGGGCGAATACCCGGGCAGAGTGTTAAAAATGTATCTGATGTGGCATTTTTTATTGCACGGCTTTCAAAACTCGAACACACTACACCATCTAAACCATTTTCATACGACATTTTTGCAAACTGCTCTGCTTTTTCATCGATGCTCTTTTCGTATACTGCTTGAAAGTTAGCTTCATCAAAAGAGGTCAGTGCCGTTACAGCCAGAACTAAAGGACGTTTGTCATAACTACTTAATCTTTCCATCACTGTTTTCATAGCCACAGAACCTGCACTGGCATGAATGTTAAACATATCGACACCAAGCTTGGCTATCTCTTCTGCTGCATCAGCCATAGTGTTGGGGATGTCGTAGAGTTTCAAATCAAGAAATATTTTAAAATCAGGATTAATAGCTTTGAGTGCTTCAATAAATGCTTTGCCATCACGAATATAGGCACGAAACCCTACTTTCATCCATACATCATACCCTTTAAGAGACTCGGCAAGTGCCAAGTTCTCTTCTGCTGACGGTAAATCAAGTGCAACACATAACTCCATAGTTCATACCCTTATGTTTTAGTGGTATAATAATAACCTAAATTCAATAAACAAGGACTAAACACACATGTTTGGAAAAGAATCAAAAAGATACGACATCCCTGCGGATGTAATGGAAACATACCAATACGCTAAATTTAACACTTCAAAAGGAACTATCTGGGCAAAACTTTTCCCAAATGAGGCACCAAACACTGTAGCAAACTTTGCACACTTGGCAAATGAAGGCTTCTATAACGGTCTTAAATTTCATAGAGTGATCCCAGGATTTATGGCACAAGCTGGTTGTCCACACTCTAAAGACAACCCTGCTATGGCAGGAACAGGTGGACCAGACTGGCAGATAGACTGTGAGACTGACACAAGTACACAACCACATAGACGTGGAACTCTCTCTATGGCTCACGCTGGGCCAAATACAGGTGGAAGCCAGTTCTTCATCACTTTTGTACCAACTCCTCACCTAGATGGTGTACACACCGTATTTGGTGCTATAGATGAAGACGATACTGATTCTTTCATGGTACTAGACAACATCGAACAAAATGACGAAATAGAGTCTATTGAAATTTTGCCTTCTAAGGCGTAATGATTTATCACGGGCAACCACAAGGGATTGCCCCTACAATATAGAAATAAATGTAGGGGTACCCTTCATGGGTACCCAAAAAAGGAACCCCCATGTTTGGATTCTATTGTGTCGCATCAGCTGTTAACAAAACAGTCGTAGGCAATCCTACTAAAAATGCTGAAGAAATTTTAACACTCATCAAAGAGGCTCACGCTAAAGAGGTTTCTGTCATTGTATTTCCAGAGCTAACGCTTACAGGATACACTGCTAGTGACCTTCTCATGAACCAAACACTCATCGCTTCTCAAGATGATGCACTCTCATATATATTAAAAAATATAGAAAAGATTAATACCACAGTTATTGTAGGTATAGCCGTCTTTGAAGCCGACAGACTCTACAACTGTGCTGCTGTCATTCAGAACGGAAGAGTACTTGGTGTCGTACCCAAATCATACCTGCCAAACAAAAAAGAGTTCTACGAAAAACGTCAGTTTACCACAGGACGTGATATCACACGAAGCACACTTGACTTACTCGGAGAGGAAGTACCTTTTGGGGTAGATTTACTCTTTACAGACAAAGCCGACATGACTTTTGGGGTAGAGCTATGCGAAGACCTTTGGGCTGTGACACCTCCGAGTAACCACATGGCATCCAATGGAGCAAACCTACTCTTTAACCTAAGTGCGAGTAATGAGCTTATAGGAAAGCATGAATACCGTGAAGAGCTCGTGCGTACACAGAGTGCCAGATGTATGGCTGCTTATGTCTATGCTTCAGCAGGTGTCGGAGAGAGTACAACCGACACTGTCTTTGGTGGACATGCTATCATCAGCGAATATGGCTCTACATTGGCTCAAAATGAGCGTTTTCAACTAACAAGCCATCTCATCACAGCAGACGTTGACTTAGAGCGTTTAAGATGGCTACGGCTCAATGAGTCTAGCTATGGTGATGCCAGACGTAAGAAAACCAGAGTCATCAAGGTAGATACCCTACCAACACTCTCCAAAATAAAACGCACCATAGACCCTAGCCCCTTTGTACCCTCAAAGTATGCAGACAAAAAGCACAGATGTGACGAGATAGTCCACATCCAAGCCCACGGACTCATCAAGCGTATGAGCCATGCACACATCAAAAAAGCACTCATAGGCATAAGTGGGGGACTAGACTCCACCCTTGCCCTGCTCTCTACACATAGAGCTTTTGAAATGATGGGATGGGATGTTAAAGACATCATCGCCATAACCATGCCAGGTTTTGGAACAACAACGAGAACCAAGTCAAATGCTGTACAGCTTTGCGAAGCGTTGGGTGTGACACTTAAAACCGTAGATATTACTGACATCTCTCTCAAAGAGTTTGAAGCTATAGAGCATGACAAAGACGAGCACAGCGTTACTTATGAGAATGTTCAAGCCAGAGCAAGAACTTCTATATTAATGAATATGGCAAATAAAGAAGGTGGTCTAGTCATCGGTACCGGCGACCTGAGCGAGATAGCGTTAGGCTGGAGCACCTACAACGGTGACCACATGAGTATGTATGCCCTAAACTCTGGCATTCCCAAGACGCTCATCCAGTACGTCATAGAGTATTATAAATCTAATGAAAAAATAGCTGACATTATAGACGACATACTAGCTACCCCTATCAGCCCAGAACTCCTACCTCATGAGGCTGACGAGATAGTCCAAGAGACAGAAAGCATCGTAGGCCCTTACGAACTTCACGACTTCTTTTTATACCACTTCATCAAGTACGGAGCTAAGCCAAGTAAAATCCTACATTTAGCGACTATAGCGTTTGATACTAAATACGATGAAGAAACCATAAACAAATGGCTCAAGGTATTTTTACGCCGTTTCTTTACCCAACAGTTCAAACGCTCATGTATGCCAGATGGTCCTAAAGTTGGTACGATTTCTTTGAGTCCTAGGGCGGATTGGAAGATGGCTAGTGATGTGGATTTTGAGAGTTGGTTGGAGGGGTTGGAATGACATCAATTATTAATTTAATAAAACCTGCTTTTGAAAATGAAAATTATCCATGGATAGTTCTTATATTAAGTTTAACTATTTTTTTTAAAGCAAATGTTATATTTAAATTTATAGACAATTTGAAAAAAAATAAATTAAATTTTCTATTTGATTTAGAAAAAAAGTCATTTTTAGATGATAGCACTAAAGAAAGTATACAAGAAGCAATAAATAATGACATATTTAAAGCTACTACAGGTATACAAACAAATAAGTATATGCGTGAAAAAATCATGATTTTATATAAAGAAAAAAAAGGTGAAATTACTTTATATGCTATTAAGAATGCTATGACATACTTAAAAATAAATAATAATTCTTTGCTTGTTGAATTAAGAAAACAAGATAAAGCATGGTGTTTATTTAATCTATTATTTGGATTTATTACATTATGTCTAGGAATAATTCTAATGATGATTGTCCCAACAATAGCTGATAGTTCTATTCAAGAAAGGCTAACTAGTTTTATCATGGGAGTTGGATTTATTTTCATAACATTTCCCATTTTAGCAGAGGTTCGAGCATATAAATCAGCAAAAAAATAAAAAAAATTATTGAAA
>JALXBG010000006.1 GCA_026991605.1 Sulfurovum sp. | reverse complement strand
TACTGGGCAGCAGTAACATTGGCACACTTCATGAGAGAAGGTGACCAAAAACTAGAAGTCAAACAACTAGTGAAAAAGTACCCTTACAAAAACTCTACAAAAGTAGTTACGGATGGTTGGAAGTAATCCTCCTTCTGTCATATTTATTTCTTTTCCCCCTCGCATTTTGCGAGGGAGTTCCCCTTGAAACTTTCTACTATCTTATTAAAGTATCTTTCATAACTCATTTTGATTCATTTCTGTTAAAGTTATAACAAATATTCTTACAGATGATAATAATATTTTATTATCTAAAAAATATAGTAATTTTAATAATTTTACTTTAATTTTAAAGTAAACTTAACCACTATCATGAGAAAATAAAGAGTAATCGAATTTAAAAGGAGACTAAAATGATTTCAAAAATTGTAAAAATTACAGTTGCTGTTTCAGTACTAGTTACTGTCACTTTTGCTGCTTCTGGCTATGATAAAACACCACCATTTGGTGTAGAAAACCTACATCAAGTAACAGTAAATGGCAAGGAAGCCTACCAACCAAAAGCAGACTATAGTATGTTCGTAAACTACGAACTTGGTATGCACTGTGTTGGATTTGATATGAGTTACTGTTGTGTCATCCCACCATACAACTCTATCCAGTCACAAGTTGTAAGAGTAGGTAAAGGAATAAAATTCCCTAAACTTATGACACCTGATGATAATGTAAAGGTATTTGCTTACACTAAGGACAACTCGTTCTCAGAAGGTAACAAAATGAAATACTGGACTGTTGCCAAAGATGTTGATGGTGACGGACACATGGATTCTGCGGGTGACAACGTAGCCAATTATGTATGGACACACCTATTCATCTATAAAGACCTTGAAGGTACCATGCCAAAAGGTGTCAAAGATAAGGACAGACTCCATGTTGGTAAAGAGATTCCTGTAAAAGTGGATCATGGACCTTCTGGTGCCCCAATGGCTGGATATATGACGTATGCGGGTAAAAATGGAGGAAATGTTGTTTTTTCTGATACCCTTGTACCCCCAGTAAAAAATATTAAGCTTGTCCTTACAGCTTCTCATTTATGGGATTCACTTGGTCTGCCTATGACAGCATTTAATGATAGTAGAAGAAGAGGATCTTTACGTTCTGTTACAGAAAAAGATTTCCAACCGTTCCAATACTCTACGGTTGAACTTCATACAAAAGACGGGCAAGGGATCAATCAACCAGATGGTAAAGTAACATCATATTTTGGTACAAACCCAGTCGATATTCCTAACTGTTATGCCTGTCACTCACGTACAGGTAAAGCTGCGCAAATGGCAAGAGACGAAGGACTTAAGCAAGGTGATGCAGAATACGCATACTGGAAAACATATCCAGATACTTCAGAATACATGGCTAGACTTTCAGAAGGTTCTATTAACATTCTTTCACTTCATGATGCACACCACGGTACTACATTCCTAAGTGACTATCACGACAATGCACCAAACAAACGTTTAGGTAAAGTTGGTTTTGTAAATTGTACGGATTGTCATGGTGACAATGTTTCTGGTAATCTTGTTTCTCCAAGAGTGAATGCAACTGGATACAAAACAGTTAAAGCAAAACCTCTTTCAGAAGCTATTCATGGATTCCACCTCGCGATGGTACCTATGCCTGATGCTGCTGGACGTTCACAAGCATGTCAATCTTGTCACCCTACGCACTTCCAAAACCCTAATATGAATGATGACACGAACCCATTCCGTGTAACAGACAGATATGGTGAAGCAAGATTTGCTAAAGGTGATATCAGAAAATCTGGTGGGGGATGTTATGTAAGACGTGATGCACACTCTAATCCTAATGCTAAACCTCCATTCTTCTTGAATAACTATGGTAAATGGCAACTTGAAAATGTTTCTATGAAAGATGAACATGGAAAAGATGCTGGTGAACTTAGAGGTCTTTACTGTACAAACTGTCACTCTAAAGTAGCACAAGCACTTTATGCCGCTGATGATATTACCAATGATTCTAAACAAGAAGGTAAAACACTGAGAAACAAATCTCTTAAAGAGATAGTAGATGCAGTAGCTGGTGGAGATATGAAAAAATTTGCTGCAATTGCTGATGCAAAAGCTACAGGTGCTAACGAAGTACTCTCTTACTACTTAGATCACAAATCTGCAACATTGGTTAAAAATGTTGGTAAAGATGGTAAATTAGATCTTAAACCTTGGAACCACAAAACGGGTGGAGATGTTCCTTATGCAGCAGCTTCTGGTGGTAATGACTGGTGGTTATCAGCAGCTGAACCTCACTGTGCCGATTGTCACTTGGCACCATTTGCAGAGCAAGTTACTGGTGGTAAATACTTCCCTATTGACCAACCAAACAAACTTTCTTTATACAGATACTCTAAAGCACACGGAAACATCGCTTGTCAAACTTGTCACGAATCAACGCACGGTCTTTACTCAACAAGATATGATGGTGATGAGCGTTCTGTAGATGTAACGACACATGAACAAGCACTTCAGTACTCACCAGATGGTAAGTATGCTGGACCGATTACATGTTCTGCATGTCACACTATAAATAAAAATGGTGTACCTGTACAACTTGAAGGTACAGAATATGCTAACGATTACTGGGCTTCAGTAACATTAGCACACTTTATGAGAGAAGGTGACCAAAAACTAGATGTTAAAAAACTAGTGAA
>JALXBG010000005.1 GCA_026991605.1 Sulfurovum sp. | reverse complement strand
ATACTATCGTCTCTGCTATCAACAATGCACCAGTAGATAATGTACTTATCGATGGATACCCAAGATCTACAGAACAGATGATTGCATTTGATGAGCTTGTATCTAAAGAAGATAATATTGAACTGGCTTCTGTGATAGAAGTGAGAGTATCTGAAAATGTTGCAAAAGAGAGAATCTTAGGACGTGCAGCAGATGCTAAGCCAGGAGAAGAGCGTTCAGATGACAGCATTGAAGTATTTTGGGATAGAATGAAAATCTATACAGATCCATTGGCTGAAATTCAAAAGTTTTATACAGATAAAAACCTATTAAAAGTTATCGATGGTACTAGAACACTTGAAGAAGTGGTTGCCAATATGGAAACTTTTGTAAAATCTAAAATCTAGTTTTATCTTCCACATATTATTATATCTATATGTGGATGTTCTTCTCCCTCTTAATAAACATAAAATTATCAAACATAAAAACATTATTTAAAATTATAAAATAATATCAATAGGTTTACTTGACATTGAAATATAATTCTGTTAAGATAACGTCACATTACTAAAAGGACAAGAAGAATGAAAGTACAAACTTTTACAAAACTCGTAACACTCTCGCTCATCGCAGCTACAACACTTCACGCAACAAACGGAGACAACCTTATCGGTATCGGTGCTAAATCACGCGGTATGGGTGGAACAGGTATCGCTGTATCTCATGGTGCAGAATCTGCACTTGCTAACCCAGCACTTATTACATCAGTAGAAGGTACTGAAATCTCATTTGGTGGGACATTATTTGCTCCGACAATTACAACGACACTTAATGGTGCTCCAGGTGCTCCAGTACCACCACAAGGTGCTTATGAAAGTGATGCAGATTTAAATATGATTCCTGAAGTATCAATTGCAACCAAAATTGATGACAACTGGTATATTGGTATTGGTATGTGGGGAACAGCCGGAATGGGTGTTGACTATAGTAAAGCAAAATTTGCACCATTGACACAAGGTCAATTTGGTAACTTTAATATGGTAACAAACCTCCAACTACTTCAATTTGGTGTGCCAATTGCATATAAAACAGGTGGATTTAGTGTTGCTGTAACACCAGTGCTTCAATATGGTAACCTTGACATTAACTATAGAATGCCAACACCTACAGGAACTATAGCAAATGTTGGTACTGGGTTGGCACAAGATTTCGGTTTCGGTTTTAATGCAGGTGTGGCGTATGACTTTACACAAGATGGTGTAAAAGGTCTTACTGTTGGTATAAATTACAAATCTTCAATTGAAATGAAATATGATGGTCAACTTACAGGTGCAACTGTACCATTCAGACTTTCTCTTCCAGCAGGAGATACACTTGAGCAACCAGAAGAATATGGTGTAGGTTTTGCCTATGAAATGGGTGAGCATACTTTTGCTTTTGACTACAAAAAAATTAACTGGTCAAGTGCAAAAGGTTATGGTGACTTTGGTTGGGAAGATTCAGACGTATATGCATTTGGTTACCAATATGCAGAAGACAACTGGGCAGTAAGACTAGGTTACAACCATGCTTCATCAGCAGTAGTTGAAGGTAGAGACACAAGATTAAACTTCTTTAACCTTATGGGATTCCCAGCAACAGCTGAAGATCACTATACAGTGGGTGGTAGTTATGAAGTTTCTAAATCATTCTCTGTTGACTTGGCATATGTGTATGAGCCAACATCAACAAAGACATTTAGTACAGCAGGGTTGGGACTTCCGTTCAACACACTTACAACAGACCACAAAGAGAACTCACTTTCTTTCCAACTTAACTACAAATTTTAATCTACACTTTACAACTAAAGAATGCAATTTAAGCATTCTTTAGTCCTACTTTTATTACACTATACAATCTACACTATACTAAAAGGAAAAAATATGTCAAAAATAATTACTAAGATTCTTGCTGTTTCTGCACTTCTTGTAGCTACAGCTGTCTCAGCTCAAGCAGCAAAAATCTCTGCTTACTACACTGCTCCATATGCGTCTACAAAAACAGTAAAATCTAAGCTTGGGAAAGCTGGATTTAAAGTACTTGCAACGTATTCACCAGCAGGTCATGACAACCAAAAAGTTGTTATCTTCACAAACAAAAAGCTTACAGCACTAGCAAGTAAAAAATCACGTGGTTTTGCTGCTATTCAAAGAGTAATGGTAGACTCTAAAGCAAAAACAGTACTAGTTACAAACCCTAGCTACTGGTTGGCAGCATTTATGCAAAAAGACTACAAAGCTGCAGATGCAACTGCTGTGCAAAATGGTATCAGTAAAGCACTTGGTAAACTCACTGCCACTAAAGATGTACTTGATGCTAGTGACCTATCTGGATACCACTTTATGATTGGTATGCCTTACTACAAAGAGATGATCGAGCTTAAAGCTGGTGGTAAAGTGAAAGCTAAGAAAAAAGTATTTGAACTTAAACTTGCAAATGGTTCTAAGCTTATCGGTGTAAATATGGGGAAGACAACTGAAAGTTTTGTAGATAAAATTGGTAGCGATAAAGCTATCTTACTTCCATATACTATTTTAGTAGAAGATGGAAAAGGATATGCACTTCACCCAAAATACTACATTGCTCTTTCTTACCCACTTCTTTCTATGGGTCAATTCATGGGTATTTCAAGTATTCCAGATGTGATTGACAGAAAACTTAAAAAGATTTTTAGATAATCTTTTTTACTTTAAACGACAAAGAAATCTTCTGATTTCTTTGTCACCTTCTTCTTATTACCCCACTAAGTAAATACTTATTTATCCATAATAAAGTATAACTAAAGATAAGTAATTTTTATTGATATGTATCAATTTTTAAAATTACTTATTTATTCTAATGTTATTTTAGCTTTTCTGAAAGCTGGACTATCTCTTCTCTAAGCTTGGCAACTTCATGTTTAAGTAAGCGTACTTCCTCGTTTAATCCTTTGGTGTCTTTTTCATCATTAGGCACAATGGATTTTTTCACCTCTTCTTCTATAGCATCATCTAGTATAATATAAGTATGCTCTTTCCCATTTTCTTCAATAGTTGTACTCTTAAGTTTCCCAGACTTCACCATCTTCATAACATTAAATATACTCAGTTTATGTTTTACAGCATAGGCTTTAATCGTTATATTTTCCATCCATCACTCCATTAATTTTCATAGGCTATAATATGATAATTTTATATAAGGATACATCATGAATATTAAAAATTCAAAGAACATTATACTAACGCTACTCATTTCTCTACTATTTACCCAAATTGCTTTTGCAAAAACTGCACAAGAAATAGATCAAGAGGTAAATATAACTATTGAAAAATTTAAAAAAGATGTACCAGGTGGGGCAAAATTCCTCGAACAAACAAAAGGCTATCTGGTTTTCCCTACTATCATTAAGGCAGGACTCATTGTAGGTGGTAAATACGGTGAAGGTGCATTACGCATTAACGGTAAAACAGCGCACTATTATGATATGACAGCAGTTTCTATCGGATATCAAGCAGGTGCACAAAAGTATAGCATGCTTATAGCATTTCTTTCAGAGACAGCACTTAACAACTTCATAAGAAGTAATGGCTGGGAAGCTGGTATAGACGGAACTATCACTGTTTCAGACTGGGGGAAAAGCACCGATATCTCTTCAATTAGTTATGAAAAGCCAATTATCGCATTTATTTTTGATGAAAAAGGGCTAATGGCATCTATCAGTGTAGCTGGGACTAAATTCAGAAGGATTGCACCATTATCTAATTAATTATTCATTTATGCTATAATTCATAAATCTAATTAAGGAAAAATTATGAAAATATTTAAGTTATTACCTGTATTACTTGTAATGATCATGACATTTACATCAGTGAGTATGGCAAAATCTGCTAAAAGCCTAGACAGAGATGCCAATGAAGCTATCAACAAATTCATCGCAGATAACAAAGGTGGAGATGCATTTCTTGTGAAAGCAAAAGCATTTTTAGTTTTCCCAGATATCAAAGAAGCTGGTATGTTTATTGGTGGTAAATATGGTGAAGGAGTACTTCGAGTACAACGAACAACCAAAGCCTACTACAGTATCAAATCTGCATCTGTGGGTATGCAAATGGGTATACAGCAGTACTCAATGATTATTGCATTTACTTCAGATGCAGCACTTAACAAGTTTTTGTTAGATGACGACTGGAGTACAGATGTAGATGGTAAAATCGCAATGGCTGAATGGAATTCCAAAGAAGAACTAGATGATATCGATTTTGATGATGACATGGTTGCTTTTGTATTTGACTCTAAAGGTATGATGGGAAGCCTCACATTAGAAGGTACTAAATTCAAAAGAATTAAGCCAGACTAATCTACACACTTACACAGATAAAGCCAACTTGGCTTTATCTTCCTCCTCTACTCCTCTTTCATACTATTCTTTTTACATAAAATATTGATATACATCATTATTCTATATTTAGATTATGTTATACTAAATCATAAGATCATAATAAAAGGACGGACAAATGAAAACATTGAAATATGTAACCCAACTACTTCTTGTGCTTGCAGCACTTACAAACCTTACACTTGCTGAGGATACAGCAAAAGAGATTGACCATGATACAAATGGTGCACTTTCTGTATTTTACAGTGAAGTAAATGGTGGTAAAAAATATTTAGAAAAAGCTGCTGGATATGTTGTATTTCCAGATGTAAAAGAAGCGGGTATGTTTATCGGTGGTAAATATGGGGAAGGTGCACTCCGCGTCAATGATGTTACAAAAGGCTACTATAGTATTACTTCCGCCTCAATAGGTATGCAAATGGGAGCACAAAAATATTCTCTTATAATTGCTTTTACTTCACCAGAAGCACTTAAAAAATTTATGAATGATGACGACTGGGATACAGACATGGACTTCAACGTTGCCATGGCTGACTGGAATAATGATGAAGAACTTGATGACATTGACTTCGGTTCTAACATGGTTGGTTTTGTTTTTGACTCAAAAGGTATGATGGGTAACTTCACTATGGAAGGTACAAGATTTGAAAGAATCACACCTGATTTAGATTAATAACTTTTTATTCCGTAATATTAATATTACGGAAGATTTTCTCTAATACCTACGACTATAAGCATACTGTTTATAATTTTATTAACGTCATTATATTAATAATGTATAATATGTAAAATAAAAATAAAAAATGCTAATGTAATTATACTTACATGCATATGGAGACCAATATTATGCAAAATAAGCTATCAATAATACTTTTATTATCTGCATTAACCCTATCAACTACTCTTGCCAATAATGCTGTCATAATCTCTGTAGATAATATCATCGTAGTTATCAACCAAACACCTACTGATGAAGTAACTTATTTAGATGCAATCAATAAAGCGAGATCTACCTCTCAAGATTGTGGAGACTATGGAGTTATGCCTCCTGTTCCTCCATTAAGATGGAATAGTAAGCTCGCTTTAGCAGCAAAAATACACAGTAATGATTTAGCAGAAAGTAATACTTTTTCCCATACTGGGTCAGGAGAGAGCAGTGATATTGTTGCTCAACTGGATCATCCCGGTACAGGAAGTACTATGCAAGAACGTATTGAATATACAGGCTATACAGAATGGACCTACTTGGGAGAAAATATTGCTGGAGGACAGAGCACAGTCCAAGAAGTTATAGATGCATGGATAGGTAGCCCTGGGCACTGTCGTAATCTAATGAGAGAAGAGTTTACAGAAGTAGGTATGACAAGAGTAAATAACACTAACAGTAAATACAAGTCCTATTGGACACAAGATTTTGGAAAACGATGAGAGTGTAAAATAAACTGTGTAAATCCACCTCTTACCGTCTAATCACTTAGTATATTTTTACATAGAATCTGAAACAAAAACTATTCATTAAACCTATCTTTGTAAGAACACTTCTGACATAACTCTTCAACTGCTTTTCCCTCTTTGAATCCATTCAACATGCTTCTGGCACGTTTAGAAGTGACTATTTCTGTCAATGTACTCTCATGCAAATCCCCAAGTTCTATAACGCCGTCACAATCTAAACAACACGGTACAACCTTACCTGAAGCAAGTATGGCAACGTGTGATTGTAATCCTTGACAGGTACCATCACCGTAGTTTTTATTTTTTAACGATGGCCACTCAAAATAGTTGTCAAAATGTACGAGAATTTTAGAGGCTAAACGTATAGATTTTGGACGTTCTTCATAAATAGTTTCTAATGATAGCCCTACATTAAAAGTATCTGAAAGTTTAAGAAAAAGTGCTTCATTAAAGTCACGTTCTGACATTATTTCATCTAAGTTCCATACACGCAGATTTATAAATAAATCTTCTTTTCGCTCAATCTTAGCATTACAAAGCGCTAGTACAGGTGTAATATATTGTTCAAAAGTCAAAGAGGTATCATTTTTGTTAAAGCTATTGAGTGAAATATTTATCTGTTTCACACAAGGGTGAAAAAGTGTATCATAGCTGTGTTTTTTTAAGAAGTATCCACTGGTAGTAAGCATTGCTTTCATTCCATATTTATGGATGATATCTAAATAATCATGCAAATTTGATTGAGTCATCGGATCACCAACCACATGACAAGCTATCTCCTTAGTATAGTATTTGGCTTGCTGTATCACTGATTCAAAAAAATCCAAGTCCATTTCTTTACTTGGTAACTCTTTTGTCGGACAGAAGGAACATGAAAGTCCACAAACATTGGTAATTTCTATGTAGATACGGTAAAATTTCATTACAAACTTATTTCATACAAGATGAGATATCTATAAAATTTTTCGCACGCTTCACACAAGCCATACGTGATTCAAGATTTATAATAGCATCTTCTATAGCATCGATAGATGTCTGTTTATCATTATCAAAAACTGCATAACTATCTTCTTCTACACCCAATGCTTTTTTTTCTGTGACATACGTTTTAATACATTGTTCTTTTTCAAACATATCATTGGCAAGCTGTAGACATTCTCTACTTTTTTTCATCGCCATAAGTAATGCTGGTAAAATTTCTTGTTGCTTTTCAAAGATACCTTTAGTAATTTTATTGATAAACTTTTTTCTTTTCTTAGTATGTAGATTTTTATTGGGTTCAAAGCTTTTATTTTTAGTATCTACTTCATATATCATATCTTTAAAGACTTTACAAAGATTTTCCGAAGTAGAGATTTTTTTAGTTTTAAGATTGTCTTTAAAGAGTCCAAATGTATTTTTTGGGAAATTTGGTAATATACACTGATCATTAGTAACATTAATATCAAAAACCACCTTAGTTGCCCGCTTAACATACGATACACCTAAAACGTGTGATTCCTGTCTTAAAACAACACCTTTATAGATACATTTTTTTACACTAGCTCCTACCCATATATTACATAAAATACCAGCAACAATATCTTGCCCACTATGTAATAGCCCTTGCGTCTCTTTTATAATACTAGGTACTACTATCTTACCTTCAGGATGTTCTAAAATTTGTTCATTCTCATAATTAACAGTAAGTAACTTACCATCCATATGTTTTTCAAGTCTCTTTACCTCTTGCACATAGTTAATAGCCCCTTTGGTAACTACCAATCCATGGTCTTCTTCCTGACGGGTATTTCCCCAGTTTTTAAAACATAATTTTGAAGTACCTTCTATATTTAGATTGGTTTCATTAGTAAGTTTCGCACCACCAAGTATTTCATATTCTACCAAGCCCTGCTTGACATCATAATAATGTACATCAACCTCTGCATATAGTATATGTGTCATGCCAAAAATCACACATAAAATCGTCAAAAATCGCATCGTTATCCTCTTGTCCAATAAGTGTGCCCATTGTAGCATATTTTAGGGCTATAGCCTAGCTACAGCTGGGTTATCACCTATTTTACATTTCCAGTATACTATATCATCCATATAGAAAATGCAGATTTTTTAAAAATCACTATCTCTCTTCTGGCAGACACTGTCTCATAGCTTGCATGGTTTTTGCTGCTTTAATACAAGGTATACTTATTTCAAACTGTTTTAACTCATCAAGAAATTCTTTTTTTTCATTAGGTGTCCAACTTGTATAATGTTCCTCATCCTCATGAAATATTTTATTTCCTTTATCTACACATGCATTCACTTCATTTAAAGTATCTGCATTACCAAAACACTCTTTTGCAAATTGCATTGCTTCAGAGTTTGCATCTTTGAGTATATCTTTTTTCATCTCTTCCAGAACTTTAGCTTCTCCACCCATAGCACCCATCATCGCTTTTTGCATAACTTGTTCTTGTTCTGGTGTCATTTTTTTATTTGACTTCATGTTATAACCCGTTTGAGCAAGCGCTGACATGCCTGCTGCGACTGCTTGCAAACTTTTAGCACCTTGTTTTGCATCTACCTGTGCTTTTGCATTATCCTGTGTGTCCATCTCTTCCAATTTACTCTTGTCTAGCAATGTCGGCTCAGCGCCATACATCATTTTATCCATATCAAAATCATAAACATCAAAATTAGGTAATTTAAAACTTTTTTTATTTATATCGATATCAAATTCTGCTTTGGTAGCTACTTCAACACTCTTTAAGCCCATTATATTTGACTCTATTTTAAGTGGTATACCTTTATAGATACACTGTTTTACACCCATTAAATCCCATACATCACAGGTGTAACCAAGTACTTTGTCTGTACCTATCTTTTTACCACCCATACTTTTCATCATCGCCAGTCCAGCCTCTTTGGCATTTTTACCACCAGCTAAAGCATTGGCCATTGCCATGCCTCTGTTTTTCATACGGTTAATTTTTTTCTTTTTAAAATCTACTTGATAGAGTACTGCACCATTCATATACATAAGTGTGTGGGTTTTATTGGTTTTCGTTTCACCCATCACAGTCTGTTTTTCAACTTTCACTTCTTCTTCAAGTTTTTTGATACCATAGTCAGAAAAAATAATTCTCTTTTTACCCACAGTATTAATCTGTGACATTCCCATGATATTCCCATTGGCTTGTATATTATAATCAATCTTTCCACTTTTTACATCATACTTTTGCAATGGATCTGC
>JALXBG010000004.1 GCA_026991605.1 Sulfurovum sp. | reverse complement strand
ACTGAAGTAATGCCTTTCCCTCCACTAGCAAGTATCGGGAAGTCAATAGCATCATCTCCAGAGAAAACATACAAGTCTGGTACTTTAGCAAGAAGTTCAACAGTTCTTTCTATGGAACCTGTTGCTTCTTTGATACCCATGATGTTTTCTACATCATCAAAAAGTCTTTTAACCGTGTCAGGCAAGATGTCTACACCTGTACGTCCTGGTACATTGTAAAGCATAAATGGTACTTTTACTGCAGAGGCAATAGCCTTATAGTGCTGGTAAAGTCCTTCTTGACTTGGTTTGTTGTAGTATGGACTAACTGAGAATAGGGCATCTACACCACACGCTTCTGCATGTTTAGCGATGTCTATGGCTTCGTGTGTGGCATTTGAACCAGCACCTGCAAGTACTTTTGTATTCGTACCTTTACATACTTCTACCGCTATCTCTATACATCTTTTATGTTCATCATGGCTTAGTGTAGCAGACTCTCCTGTCGTTCCTACAGGACAGACAGCATCTATGCCATTGTCTATTTGTCTTTGGATAAGTGTGGCAAAAGTTGCCTCATCTAAAGTACCATTTTTAAATGGTGTAATCAGTGCAGTACTTGCACCAGTAATGTAGTTATTCATAAGAACTTTCCTAATTTTTTTATCTAAAAGAACGTACATAGAGCAAAGCTCCATGTACTACGCTGTCGCTGTGACAACTTCAGCAGTTGGCTCATGCGACTGGTCGCATTTGAATGCTATTCTTTTAGTTCTTTTTCAGTATGACTGTCGTTGAGAAATCATGGTCAAAATACTTCTTTGCAGTCTCTTGAATATCTTTGAGTGTAATTTTATCTAATTTCTCTTCATATTCAAGTAAAGGTTTGATATTTCCTCTGGCATAGTAGTCACCATAGAGTCCAGCAACAGAAGAAGAACTCTCTAAAGAGTAGATAAACTCTGCTTTTGTATTGATTTTTACTTTATCCAGTTCAGCTTGTGTGACTTTGCCATTTTTTAAGTCTTGAAGTTCAGAAAGTATCTCTCTTTCCAAGTCACTGACATTGGCATCAGGTGCACACATCGCCATAATGAGAAAGACACCTGGGTCTTTGAGCTCCATATTGTAGCCATAGATTTGGTTGGCAAATTGTTTGTCGTTGACAATGTTCTTCTCAAACCAAGAGCTTTTCCCTGAACTTAAGATGTGAGAAATAGCAGAGAGTGCCACTTGGTCATCATCTTCATAGTTGGGGATAGAATAGGTAATGGCAATGGTATCTACTCTGTTACTCTCCTTGTGGAGTATGGCACGTTTAGCTCCATCAACTTTTGGTTCAACGGCTGTGACTTTTGGAATAGTATGTTCATTTTTGATATCACCAAAGTACTTTTGTGCTTCTTTGAACACAATTTCTGGTTTGATATCTCCGGCTATCACAAGTACTGCATTGTTTGGCTGATAATAACGGTGATAGAAATCTCTAATATCTTCTATCTTCCAAGAGAGTATATCTTCCATAAATCCAATAGGAAGCCAGTGGTAGGGGTGGTAAGTAAAGTGAGTGTTAAATACTCTAAAATAGAGATAACCCATAGGATTGTTGTCTGTACGTAGTCGACGCTCTTCTGCAACCACATCACGCTCTTTTTGAAACTCTTCATCGGTGAGCTTAAGGTTGTGCATGAGTTCTGCAAATAAGTCAAAGGTCATACCTAAGTTTTTAGAAGCTGTTTTGATGAAGTAGTGTGTCTTGTCAAAGCCTGTAGAAGCATTGTTGACACCACCATAGCTTTTTACAATATGGTCAAACTCACCCTCTTTTAGTTTATCGGTTGATTTGAAGCTTAGGTGTTCAAGCATGTGTGCCATACCACTTTTCCCCATGACTTCGTTACGGCTTCCTACTTTGTAGTAGATGTCTGTGGTGATGACGCCAGAGTCGTTGTCCATGGGGATGACAACAACTTCTAAGCCATTGTCAAGGGTTTTTGTAAAGTGTTTTGGTAATGAGTTTGCCATTACTACTCCTGTAAATATTAAGCATGAAATTAAAATATGTTTCAAAAATTATGTCCTTGTAGGGTCGATGAAATCGACCTTATTTCCAATCTGCACCAATAGCTTCTGAAATATGAGTGTACCCATCTTTCTTTAACAAGGTAATAAGTCCTTCGTTAATCTCTTTGATAAGTATAGGTCCTTTGTAAATCAACATAGAGTAAACTTGTACTAAAGAAGCTCCTGCTTTGATACGTCTATACGCCTCTTCGGCTGAGTCTATGCCTCCCACTGAGATGAGTAGGGTTTTTCCGTGAAGTTCTTTTCCTATGGCTCGAAACAGTTGGTATGATTTTTCTGTAAGTACCGCACCGCTGAGTCCTCCAAAGTCTTTTTTGTAAGGGCTGTCAGTCAGGCTGTAGTCTATAGTGGTGTTTGTAGCTATGATACCATCTGCACCTGCATCTACAGCGGTGTTACAAAGTGCTATGGCATCTTGAGCTGTCATGTCCGGTGCAATTTTGAGTAAGATAGGTTTTGTGGTTATCTTTTTACCCATTGTAAAGATGGCTTTGATGAAGCTCTCGTTTTGTAAGTCTCTAAGTCCTGGGGTGTTAGGTGAAGAGATGTTAATGACCACGTAGTCTCCATAGTCTTTAAATGCCTTAAAGAGTTTTTCATAGTCTTCCAAAGCTTCATTTTCAGGGGTGACTTTGTTTTTACCAATATTGATACCAATAGGGTAGTCAAAAAATTGGATTTTTTT
>JALXBG010000003.1 GCA_026991605.1 Sulfurovum sp. | reverse complement strand
ACAACCATCTCTGAATCCCATTGAACCTGCAAGTTTAAATGCCATCTCAGATGAATCCACATCATGGTAAGAACCATCATAAAGTGTTACCTTAACATCCTCAACAGGATATCCTGCCTGAATACCTCTTTGCATTGCTTCTTGAACACCTTTATTAACAGGTTGAATAAATTCTTTTGGAACAACTCCACCTTTAACTTCATCAACAAACTCATAACCAAATCCTGGTTCCTGAGGCTCAATTTTTAAGAATACATGACCATACTGTCCACGCCCACCAGACTGTTTTGCATACTTATACTCTTTATTGACTGCATTTCTAATTGTTTCACGGTATGCAACCTGTGGAGCACCTACTTCTGCTTCAACTTTAAACTCTCTCTTCATTCTATCTACAAGAATTTCCAGGTGAAGCTCACCCATTCCTGAAATAATAGTTTGACCCGTCTCCTCATCTGAAGAAACACGGAAAGAAGGATCTTCTGCTGCAAGCTTAGAAAGGGCAACACCCATTTTTTCCTGATCAGCCTTTGTTTTAGGCTCAACCGCAACAGAGATAACTGGATCTGGGAAATCCATTCTTTCAAGAACAACTTTATCTTTATCTGAACATAGTGTATCACCTGTAGTTGTATTTTTAAGACCAACAACTGCACCAATTTCACCTGCGTAAATCTCTGCTACTTCTTCACGTTTAATCGCGTGCATTTTCATGATACGACCGATACGCTCTTTTTTCTCTTTAGTAGAGTTAAGTACGTAAGAACCTGACTCTAAAGAACCACGGTATACACGAATAAATGTCAACTGTCCAACAAATGGGTCTGTCATAATCTTAAATGCCAATGATGCAAATTCACCATCATCAGTAGATTCAACAATCACTTCTTTGTCTTCATCATCCATTTCAGTACCTTTAATAGCAGGTGCTTCAATTGGAGAAGGCAGATACGCAACAACTGCGTCAAGTAGAGTTTGAACACCTTTGTTTTTAAATGCAGTACCTGGAAGCATTGGAACAACGTGCATACCGATACATGCAGCTTTGATACCAGCTACAATTTCATCTTCAGTAAGCTCTTCGCCTTCCATATATTTTTCCATAAGCTCATCGTTGCCATCTGCTTCTGAGATACCTTCGATAAGTTTTTCTCTCCACTCTTCAGCTTGCTCTTGAAGTTCAGCACGGATTGGTTGTACATGGTAGTTAGAACCCATTTCTGCGTCTTGATCCCAAACAACTTCTTCCATTTTTACTAAGTCTACAACACCTTCAAAGTTCTCTTCAGCACCAATTGGAAGTTGGATAACAAGTGGATTCCCTTTAAGTCTGTCTCTAATTTGTCTTTCAACTTCTAAGAAATCAGCACCAGTTCTGTCCATTTTGTTAACAAATACAAGTGAAGGTACACCATAACGGTTTCTTTGTCTCCATACAGTCTCTGATTGTGGTTGAACCCCACCAACAGCACAGAATACAGATACAGCACCATCAAGTACTCTCATAGAACGCTCAACTTCAATAGTAAAGTCAACGTGACCCGGAGTGTCAATAATGTTAATTTGTTTACCTAACCACTCACAAGTAGTAGCAGCAGAAGTAATTGTAATACCTCTCTCTTGCTCTTGTTCCATCCAGTCCATAGTTGCAGCACCATCGTGAACTTCACCAATTTTGTGCTCTACACCTGTATAAAAAAGGATTCTTTCGGTAGTTGTTGTTTTTCCTGCATCAATGTGTGCAGCAATACCGATGTTTCTTACGTCTTCAAGTTTATGCGTTCTTGCCATGACTTAGTTCCTTACCATCTATAGTGAGCAAATGCTTTATTAGCTTCTGCCATTTTATATGTATCTTCTTTCTTCTTGAAAGCAGCACCTTTATCTGTTGCAGCATCCATAAGCTCATTGCTTAAACGCTCCATCATAGTTCTTTCATTTCTTTTTCTAGCTGCATCTACGATCCATCTAATTCCCAAAGACTGTTGTCTTGAAGGTCTAACTTCAATAGGCACCTGATAAGTTGCCCCACCTACTCTTCTAGATTTTACTTCCATTACTGGTTTAACGTTATCCATTGCTTTATTGAATACGTCAATACCTTTTTCACCAGATTTTGATTCAATTCTCTCTAACGCTGCGTACATTACTTTTTGCGCTGTGCTTTTTTTACCATCTAGCATTACTGCATTGATGAATTTTGTTAATACTTTAGAACCATGTACTGGATCTGGCAGTACCGGTCTAACGGGAGCTTTTCTTCTTCTCATTAAGATTCCTTCAATTTATATAATTTACTCAAGTCTTGTCCCCTAAGGATATATGACAACACCTGTCCGAAGTCTGTTCCCAGACTAAACTTTTACTTTTTAACTTACTACATATTTCTTCTTGATTAGCAGCAAAGCTACTACTCAATTCATCCCACTAAAGCTATATCTTAGATGAGAATATTAAAGAATTATTTTTTAGGTTTTTTAGTACCATATTTAGAACGAGCAACAGTTCTACCTGTAACACCTGACGCATCTAGTGCACCACGAACGATGTGATACTTCACACCAGGTAAATCTTTAATTCTTCCTCCACGTACCAGTACGATAGAGTGTTCTTGAAGGTTGTGACCCTCACCACCAATGTATGAGATTACTTCAAATCCTGATGTTAATCTAACTTTTGCAACTTTTCTCAAAGCTGAGTTAGGTTTCTTTGGAGTTGTTGTGTAAACTCTAGTACATACGCCTCTTCTTTGAG
>JALXBG010000002.1 GCA_026991605.1 Sulfurovum sp. | reverse complement strand
TCTTTGACATGTTGTGCTTTATTGTCAAAATTGGCTTCTATACTTGTAAGGATAAAAGTACGCACATAGGTAAAAGCAGAGTTTACATAGTGTGTTGGCAAACCAATCTTAACATGAACCTCTCCTATTTTATATAGATACATAAAATAGGGCAAATCATACTGTCCACAAAAAAGATTGATAAACCACTCTTTTATCTTCGCACGGTGATATGCGATAATCTCTTTGTTCTTTAAAAACTGTGCCGTCTTACCAAAACCTCAAATATAGTCATAAAAACCATCGATGAATTCATCTGCCAAACTTTCCATGCGTGGTTGAAGTCCTTTGAGTATCGATGCTTCTTCTTCACTAAACTTATAGTGTTCTTTGAGATTTTGGTAGTGTTGCATTTCTTTTCCTTTTGTCAGTTTTTAGTGATTACAAAAGTAGTATAACCAAATTTCACGACATCATAATATGAATACGCTTTTTATTTTAAAACTCTTCACATTCCTGATGCTCAATTTCTTTTCCAAATCGTTCTTCAAGCATGTCCAACCGCTCCATCTTTGCATGATGTTTCATGTTTAGCAGTACAAAGCGGTAAGCCACATAAATCAATACAGGCCAAACACAATACCATATTATCGCATCAATATATTCCATTTTAAACTCCTTCTAATAGTGATGTGGATCATTTTTAATCTCATCCACAGTAATTTTTTCACGATTCATCACACGCCATACGATAATAACATATCCCAAAACAAAAGGAACAAGTAAAGAGACATAAGACATTGCTGTCAATGTGTAGTGACTTCCTGAACTATTTTGAATTGTCAGTGAACTTTGTATATCTGCAAGGGACGGATAATAGGCTGTATGATTGTATCCAAGGATCAAAAACAGAGATATTACCACCAAAATAACACCGACACCTGCTGCCCAGATACCTTTATCACTCTTAGAAAAAATCCCTAGTCCAAGACCTACAAGAAGTAAAAGCACACCTCCAACAAATGTCCCTGCGATGACAGGCATAGCTAAGAAATTATGCAAAAACTTCATAGGTTCTAGAGAAACGATAAAAGTATTTGGGTCATAACTATACCCCTGCATTGTTAAAATGCTTCCTGCGACATAAAGAAAAAGAAGAAGGAAAATCCATATTTCATACTTAAGAACAATACATGCACGTTTCAAGATTTCTGCATTGTCAATGGCATTCATAAAATAGAGTGCTGCTAACAGTCGTGCAAGAAAAAGAAGCATCAGACCAAAAGCAACATTAAAAAAGTTAAACACAGCTTCCAGTCCATATGTAGGTAGTGTCCAGTGAGACAGATGCATATCATTGACTACAAAGTTACCACCAGTAAACAAGGTACCCAAGGCTGTACCTATCAAAACGACACCTAAACTTCCATTGATAAAGAGAAGCACTTCATAGCTCTTTTCTCCAAAAACATTTCCTGGCTTTTTTCTGTACTCATACGCAACAGCTTGGATAATAAAACAAAATAGAATTGCCATCCAAACATAATATGCTCCACCAAAACTCGTGGCATAAAAAAGAGGGAATGCTGCAAAAAGTGCACCACCAAACATCACAAGAGTGGTGAATGTAAGTTCCCATTTTCTTCCTAATGCACCTATAATAACATCTCTCTGATCTTCAGTTTTACCCAATGACCACAAAAGTGTCTGTCCGCCCTGTACAAAAGTCATAAAGACAAACAGCGCTGCAAGTAGACTCACTAAAAACCACCAATATTGTTGCAATTGTATATAGCTAAGTGTTTCAAACATTTCCATCCTCCTTTGGACCCATTTTTATCTGTGTCATCATAATCTTCACTTCTGCGATGAGCAACCCTGTAAAGAGTATGGCAAACATCCAAAATGTAAACATCACAGAACCCGAACTAATCGAAGAGGTCGCCATGCCTACGGGTAACATATCTTGTATTGCCCAAGGTTGTCTACCTACTTCAGCTGTTATCCATCCTGCTTCTTGTGCGATATATCCCATAGGAAGGCTCCAAACACCTGCCCAGAGTACCCAACGGTGTTTATGCAATTCATTGGTCATTGTCATATATAAAATAATCATAAATAGTAAAATAAACCATGTCCCAAACCCAACCATAGTGTGAAAAGCATAAAAGGTAAGAGGCACACTTGGTACTGTTTGTTCTGGGGATTTTAGATAACCATAACCTAAGTATTTACTATTGGTCTCAAAGATAGATTTTTCATCTTGAGCCTTTTGTGTATCGCCTGATTTTTTTGCTTTTTTATAGGCTTTCAGTGCATGCACTGCAATTTTACCTTGCTCTATTTTTTTTGCTACACTTATAATATGGTGTTCTTCATCACCTAAAACAAGCTGTTTTATCCCCGGCACATACGCATCAACACTATGATAACTCAAAAGTGAAAGACCACCTGGTATCGCTACTTTAAACAAAAAAGGATCTTTATTGTCCGACAATGTTTTAGATGAATCCAAGATACCAAAAGTGACTATTTCTGCACCTGATTTCCCATCGTAGAGACCTTCCATCGCTGCAAGTTTCATGGGTTGGTTTAAAGCCACCTGTCTTGCTGAGTCATCACCTGTTGTTAGATTGAACAAAGAGACAATCAAACCAAAACTTGCAGCTACTATGATAGAGCGTTTGGCAAACTGTATATCGCGTCTTTTTAACAGATACCAACTACTGATTGCAATCACAAACAGTGATGCCAAGACATACCCACTACTAATGGTGTGTAGAAATTTACTATAGGCATTAGGATTAAAAACAATCGCCCAAAAA
>JALXBG010000001.1 GCA_026991605.1 Sulfurovum sp. | reverse complement strand
TAAGTACACTCCAGGTAGAGCGTGAAGCACTAAAAATGGAAGTATCAGAGAAAAATACTGCACGTCTTGAAGAGATAGAAAAAGAGCTTGCAGATATGGAAGAGAAACGTGTGGCATTGCAAACACAATTTGATACTGAAAAAGATGTCTTTAATCAGATTGCAGAGATAAAAACAATGATTGATTCACTAAAAACGCAAGCAGAAACTGCAAAACGTTCTGGTGATTTCAACAAAGCTGCAGAGATTGAATACGGTCAGATACCTGAAGAAGAAGCAAAACTTGCTGCATTAGAAGAGAAGTGGAACGAGATGATGAAAAATGGTACACTGCTTAAAAACTCTGTGGATGAAGAGATGATAGCAAGTATTGTTAGTCGTTGGACAGGTATTTCAGTAAGTAAAATGCTTCAAGGTGAAAAAGAAAAAATCTTAGCGATAGAAAGTATTTTACGTGAAGAAGTTGTAGGTCAAGATGAAGCACTCAAGGCTGTTGCCCGTGCGATTAAACGTAACAAAGCTGGGCTTAGTGATACCAATAGACCTATCGGTAGCTTTATGTTCCTAGGACCTACAGGGGTTGGTAAAACACAAGTGGCTAAAACTTTGGCGAAGTTCCTGTTCGATACAGAAAAAGCACTCATTCGTATCGATATGTCTGAGTACATGGAGAAACATGCAGCATCACGTCTAGTTGGTGCACCTCCAGGATATGTAGGGTATGATGAGGGTGGACAGCTTACAGAAGCTGTACGTCGTAAGCCATATTCAGTGGTACTCTTTGATGAGATTGAAAAAGCGCACCCTGATGTCTTCAATACACTCTTGCAAGTATTGGATGATGGACGTTTAACTGATAACAAAGGGTTTACGGTTGATTTTAAAAATACCATTATCATTATGACATCAAATATCGCTTCAGATAAGATTATGGAATTTAAAGATCCAGATGACAGACGTGTAGCAGTAACAGAAGAGCTTAAAAAGCACTTTAAACCAGAATTCTTAAACCGTTTAGATGAGCAAGTCATCTTTAATCCGCTTAATCTAGAAGCGATTACACGTATTGTGGATATCTTATTTAAAGATATTCAGAAAAAACTTGCAGAGCGTGATATTACTATCACACTGACTGACAGCGCAAAAGCATATATTGCTGAAGCAGGGTTTGACCCAGTCTATGGTGCTAGACCACTCAAGCGTGCATTGTATGAAGTGGTAGAAGACAGACTTGCAGAACTTATCTTGGAAGACAAGGTTGTTGAAGGTTCAAAAGTCAGCTTTGATGTGCAAGATGGTGAGATTAAGGTGAATATTGACTAATTGAGTAGTAAGTACCTTCAAAGACTGAAGGTACTTTGCTGTTAACTATGAGAGGGAAGAGTAAAATAAATATTATTTATTTTCTGACTCTGTTTTGTTTTCTTCTGCTTTTTCTTTAGCTTCGTCTTTTACTTCTGAAGCTTTTTTATCATCAACAGTTGCACTAGGTGTGACAGCATCTACAGCTTTTTCTACAGCATTACTTACTGCATCCATAGTCTCGTTTGCTTGTGCACCTAGTGTTGTCATAGCAATTGCTGCTAGTAGTATCATGATTTTTTTCATCTTGTATCCTTTTGATTATTTAGTATCGAATTGCGATTCGAACATGCAAAGTATAATCTAAAAGTGTGACTCAAGTCTTACCTGCAGATATGAACAGATATTAATTTTTTATTTTTAAAAGTGCAACTTTCATTTCATAAAGTTTTACTTCTCTCTCAGAGAGTAGCAACTTATCTTTTGCAAGAGCAGCTTCAATTTCTGCTAACTTCAGTGCCATATTTTTTTTATCAATTTTATTGCTATGGAGTGATATTACTTTCATTTTATTGAGTTGCTCTTCTCGTTTAATAAGCTCTAGTTTTTTCTTTGTAATATCTACTTCAAGATTAGATAACTTCATGGTCATACTTTCTATTGTTGGCTTCTTGGCATAAACATTTGGACTGAATGTTATAGTAAGTAGCGTGCACAGCAGAAGAGGTTTTAGTATTAATTTCATATTGTCTCCTATTTGTTATATGTAATAATTATATATTACTATAAAATATCTTAATATAGTTAATTTGAATTAAAAATAAAGAATTTTTTTAATTCACTATATACTATCAAATAATCTGTACTACTATTATACTATCGTAAGAAGAAGAAATATTAAAAGTATTTACCGGTTTAAAAAAAGAACTATTATATGTTTGAAGAACTTTTAGAAATTGATGTTAGAATTATAGTTTAGAGTATTTGCTATAACTAAAATTTTTCATTAATTAAGTAGAATTTTAGAGGTGCCCTATAGTATTAAACGAAAGAGAGTAAGCCTATGATACCTTTTAATCATTTGGGTATGGTATTTAACACCTTTAGTGCTTTTGTCTACCCACAGTCTGTAAGAAAATCACTTTGTACCTTTTTAAAATTAGCCCCTTCCAAAGCAAATGTTTTAGATATAGGCTCGGGAACAGGAATGCTTTGTACATTTGGACATGCTTGTCGTGATGATTTAGGATATATAGCTGTAGATCCGGCAGAGGGTATGATGAAATATGCCAAAGCGTATGTAGAAACCCATATCGCCACAGCAGAGGCACTGCCTTTTGATGACAATAGTTTTGATATGGCTATGATGGGTGAATCTTTACACCATTTTAGAGATGTAGACGAAGCATTGAAAGAGACTGTACGTGTACTTAAAAATGGAGGACGATTGTTTATCTATGATTTTGACGTAGAGAGTTTTATGGGTAAAAGTATTTGTAAAGGGGAGATGTTACTCGGGGAACC